>JBGGOQ010000012.1 GCA_041320695.1 Caldicellulosiruptoraceae bacterium PP1
AAGTGTATGAGTAAAATCTATAAATATAATAGATAATTTTAGATATTTATAGGTTTTATAGAGCTGATGTTTAATGGAAATGATTAAAGAAGGTATTTATAAAAATAGTTATGCCACTTTTTTTATGACAAAGGATATTTTAGATACTCTTGAAGAAGGTGTTTTTGAACAAGCAAAAAATGCATCAATGATACCTGATGTTGAGTTTTTAGGATATACTCCAGATGCACATATTGGCAAGGGGACATCAATTGGAACAATAATTGTTTGGGACATGGCAAAAGCATGGATAAGTCCAACCATTGTTGGTGTTGATATTGGATGCGGAATGAGGCTTATTAAAACAGACTACTATGCTGACAATTTAAATAAGCAAACATTAAGAAAGCTTATGAATGAAATAGAAGAAATGATACCAACTGGTGTTGGTAAAAAGAATAAAAAAGTTGGTCTTACTAAAACACAATATGAAAATAATCTTTTTAATGTAGAAATTGACAAAGACATATCTGATATTATGGATATGTTTGAAGAATATGATATAGATACAATTCCAAAAGAGTCTTATGATATTGGAATTGAACAGTTTGCAACATTAGGTGGAGGTAATCACTTTATAGAGTTTCAAAAACTAAATCTTGTTGATAAAGAAATAGGTGGGAAATGGGGATTATTTGACGGACAGTTGGTAATCATGGTTCATTCTGGTTCGAGAAGATTAGGATCTGTAATTGGGGACTATTATCAAAAGAAATTCCAAAGCATTATGGAGGATAAGCATATAAATACACCTGATAAGCACCTTACATTTCTTCCAATTGATAATAAAGTATCAAGAGATTATATAAAAGCAATGCAGGTAGCTTTCATATATGCAAAATTAAATAGGCATTATATGAGCAAATTTATAATTGATATTCTTGATAAAAATAATATAAATAGTAGTGTCTTATATGATGTTTCTCATAATATAGCCTATAAAGAAGTTTTCAATAATAAAGAAAAGTTAATAATAAGAAAAGGTGCAACACGAGCTTTACCTAAAGGGCATTATTTAATCCCTTCTCAATTATTTACTGAATATGGTCATCCTGTGATACTTCCTGGCAGTATGGGAAGTTTTTCATATATCTTAAGGGGAATTGATACAAACAAAGCAAGTTACCATACAGTTAATCATGGTGCAGGAAGGGTAATATCACGAAATCAAGCAAGAAAATCTATATCTATTGAAGATTTTTCAAAAGCATTAAATCAAGGCAATGAAGGAGAAATTCTAATAAATACAAGAAATCTTAAAGACTTTATAGATGAAAGCCCACAAAGTTACAAAGATATTAATCTTGTTATAGAATCTGTTATAACTTCTGGATTAGCACAAGTAGTTGCAAAATTAAAACCTCTTGGAGTAATAAAAGGGAAAGACTAAAGGAGAAAATAGTATGGATATCTATGCAATATGGCTATATTCAATAAATGGGATTGGGCCAATAAGGTTTAGGATGATAAAGGAAAGATATAATACAATAAAGAATTTTTATGAAAACAGGAAAGATGCTAACCAAAAATTTATTTCTGAAGATGCTAAAAAAGAGATTTTTAAAGGTGATTTATCTTTTGCAGAGAGGATAATAGAAAAATGCAACAAAGAAGATATTCATATAATCTATGAAGATGATGATATATATCCAGATGATTTCAAAAATTATGAAGATTCTCCACCTATATTTTATTTAAAGGGAGATAAAGAAATATTAAAAAATACAAATAAAATATCAATTATTGGAACAAGATATCCAACATATTATGGTAAGAAGGTTGCAACAGAGTTATCAGAAATGCTTGCACAGAATAATATAATAATAGTAAGTGGGATGGCAAAAGGTATTGATACTTTTGCTCACACTGCAGCACTTAAATACAACAAAACAATTGCGGTTTTAGGATGTGGAGTTGATGTAGTATATCCAAGAGAAAATACAAAACTATATATGGATATAATAGAAAATGGGTGTGTCTTATCTGAATACCCACCTGAAACAAAACCTGATAAAGGCAATTTTCCTCAAAGAAATAGAATAATTAGTATGTTAAGTGATATATTAGTTGTTGTAGAGGCACCACTGAAAAGCGGTATATTTTCAACTGTAGATGCAGCCTTAGATCAAGGGAAGGATATTTATGTAGTTCCAGGTAATATTACATCGCCAAAAAGTGCTGGGACAAACAAGCTTATTAGAGAAGGGGCAAAGGTTATATGCTCAATTGATGATTTTTTGCAGGATATTGGAATTACTGATTTAAAAAATAATGATAAAAATGATCAAGAACAATTGACAAATGATGAAAAATATATATTATCATTAATTGAGACTGAAGGGGCAATGGATGTTGAGAAAATTGCTGAATTATCAAAAAGGCAAATAAGTGATATACTTAGCATATTAACTATGCTCGAAATTAAAGGAAAAATACAAAAAGAGAGGGCATCTAAGTATATCAAGATATAGATTCTAAGGAGGAATTATATTTGAAAAAATTAGTTATAGTGGAGTCCCCAGCCAAAGCAAAAACAATAGCAAAGTATCTTGGTAAGGATTTTAAAGTTGAGGCTTCTATGGGACATATTAGGGATTTACCAAAAAGTAAATTAGGTGTTGATATAGAAAAAAACTTCGAGCCACAATATATTAATATACGTGGTAAAGCTGAGATAATAAACAAGCTTAAAAAAAGTGCAAAAGAAGCAGATAAGGTTTTTCTTGCTACTGACCCTGATAGAGAAGGGGAAGCAATTTCATGGCATCTTGCAAAGATTCTTGAAATTGATCCTAATGAGCCATGCAGAATTACCTTTAATGAAATTACAAAAAATGCAGTAAAGGAATCAATAAAAAAACCTCGTTCAATTAATATTAATCTTGTTGATGCTCAGCAAGCAAGAAGAGTATTAGATAGATTGGTTGGGTACAAAATAAGTCCTGTCCTTTGGGAAAAGGTAAAGAGTGGACTTTCTGCTGGTAGGGTCCAATCTGTTGCAACAAGACTTGTTGTGGAAAGAGAAGAAGAGATAAATAATTTTATACCAGAGGAATACTGGACTATTGAAGCTATATTTGAAAAAGATAAACAAAAGTTCAGTGCTAAGTTTTATGGCGATAAAAAAGGAAAGATTGAACTTAAAAATAAAGAACAAGTTGACAAAATATTAGCAGATATTAAAGGAAAGGAATTTGTTGTTGAAAAATTAAAACTAGGTGAAAAAAAGAAAAATCCTTCGCCACCATTTACAACAAGTACACTTCAACAAGAAGCATCGAGAAAACTAAGATTTACTCCGGC
The DNA here is from genome assembly GCA_041320695.1 of Caldicellulosiruptoraceae bacterium PP1. Classification (NCBI taxonomy): domain Bacteria; kingdom Bacillati; phylum Bacillota; order Caldicellulosiruptorales; family Caldicellulosiruptoraceae; species Caldicellulosiruptoraceae bacterium PP1. Next base: position 3,343 of record JBGGOQ010000012.1, read on the forward strand.
AAGAACAATGATGATTGCCCAGCAACTCTATGAAGGTGTTGAAATAAAAGGTGAAGGAAATGTTGCTTTAATAACATATATGAGAACAGACTCACTAAGAATTTCCGAAGAGGCACAAAGAAATGCATTGGATGCTATAAAAACAAGATTTGGTGAAAAGTACTTGCCAGATTCGCCAAGAATATATAAGTCCAAAAAAGGTGCCCAGGATGCCCATGAAGCAATAAGGCCAACATATATAGATAGAACACCTGAGTCCTTAAAAGATTCATTATCAAACGAGCAATATAAGCTATATAAATTGATATATGATAGATTTTTAGCTTCACAGATGGCAAGTGCCATATTTGATACAATAAATGCTGATTTAAATGTAAATGGTTATATTTTTAAACTTAGCGGTTCAAAGCTTAAGTTTCCTGGTTTTATGGATGTATACATCGAAGGGAAAGACCAAGATGATGAAGAAGAAAATGCGTTACTTCCAGAGATAAATCAAGATGATAAACTAAAAGCTAAAAAAATAGACCCCAAACAGCATTTTACACAACCACCGCCAAGATATACAGAAGCAACACTTATAAAAGCACTTGAAGAAAAAGGAATAGGTCGTCCAAGCACATATGCTCCTACTATACAAACAATACTTGAAAGAGATTATGTAACAAAAGAAGACAGATTTTTAAAACCTACCGAATTAGGCATAATTGTTACAAATATTATGAAGGAATATTTTAAGGATATTGTTGATATAGAATTTACTGCTGAACTTGAAGATAGCTTGGACTTTATCGAAGAAGGAAAAATAAACTGGATTGATATTGTTAAAAAATACTATGAACCGCTTGAAAAAGAACTAGAGATTGCAAAACAAAATCTCCAGCAAGTTGAAGTAAAGGAAGAAGAAACAGATATTGTTTGTGATAAATGTGGAAGGAACATGGTTATAAAAAGAGGCAGGTTTGGTAAGTTTTTAGCTTGTCCTGGCTATCCAGAATGTAAAAATACAAAACCACTTCTAAAGTATATAGATGTAACGTGCCCAAAATGTTCCTCGAGGATGGTTGAAAGAAGATCAAAAAAAGGTAAGATATATTATTCTTGTGAAAATACAAACTGCGACACAATCAGTTGGGAAAAACCACAAAAAAACTGTCCAGTATGTGGTAATTTTATGTATTTAAAAGGTAAGAAGAACGAAAGGACATTAGTCTGTTCAAATGAACAATGTGGATATAAAGAAGAGCAGACCAAAAAGGAGGAAAAAATTTAAGTGGACTTTATAACTGTAATAGGTGCTGGGCTTGCAGGTGTTGAAGCAGCAAATATAATAACTAAATTCGGCATAAAGGTTAAACTTTATGAGATGAAACCAAAGAAATTCACTCCTGCTCACCACCATGAAGGATTTGCTGAACTTGTATGTAGCAATTCACTGAAATCAAAGTTAATAACAAATGCTTCAGGGTTACTTAAAGAAGAAATGAAGGTTTTTAATTCAATTATTATGGAAGCAGCAGATTATTCAAGTGTGGAAGCTGGCCAAGCATTGGCTGTTGATAGAAATATATTTTCTAATTATATAACAGATAAATTAAAGAATAATAAACTCATTGAGGTTATCAATGATGAGGTTGAAGAAATTCCAAAAGACAAAATGGTAATTGTAGCAACAGGGCCTCTTACCTCAGAGGCTCTGTTGAATGATATTTCAAGATTATTAAAACAAGACAACCTATATTTTTTTGATGCAGCATCACCAATTTTAACAAAAGAAAGTGTTGATTTTTCAAAGGCATTTTTTGCCTCAAGATATCAAAAAGGTGATGACGACTATATAAACTGCCCAATGACAAAAGATGAATATTTAAGGTTTTATAATGAATTAATAAATTCAGAAAAGATTGAGGTTCATGACTTTGAAAAAGATCTTCTATTCGAAGGTTGTATGCCTATAGAAGAAATGGCTTTAAGGGGTGTTGACACAATAAGATTTGGTCCTCTAAAACCCAAAGGCATCATAGACCCAAAAACAGGTAAAATGCCATATGCAGTTGTGCAGCTTAGGAAAGAAAATAAAGAAGGGACATTATATAATCTTGTTGGATTTCAAACAAGACTTAAATGGCCAGAACAAAAAAGGGTATTTAGATTAATTCCCGGACTCGAAAATGCTGAGTTTGTAAGATATGGAGTTATGCACAAAAACTCATATATCAATTCTCCAAAGGTTTTAAGCAAGTATTTAAATTTGAAAGAATATCCCAATATCTTCTTTGCAGGGCAGATTACAGGTGTTGAAGGATATATAGAATCAGCATCAACAGGTATTATTGCAGGAATAAATGCAAGTTTAATATTAAAAGGAAAACAGCCAATAATTCTTCCATCAACCACTTGCATTGGTGCATTAATTCATTATATAACAGAAGAGAGAGAAAACTTTCAACCAATGAACTCAAACTATGGGATAATAAGTGTTAATGAGGAAATTTCTAAAATGAAGGATAAGGACCAAAGAAAAATAAAAATAGCTGATAAGTCTTTATTAACATGCAGAGAAACATATAATATTATAAAAACATTATTCTAGGTTGTTTAAAAAATATTGTTAATTAAATAATTGAAAAATTAACTTATTTGTGATAGCATTAACATTGTTTGAGAATATTTATTCGGAGGTTTAGTATGTTTGAAGGGACTACAATAGTGGGTGTTAAAAAGGGGGACAAGGTAGCTGTTGCAGGCGATGGACAAGTTACATTTTCCCAAAATATGATAATGAAAGCAACAGCAAAAAAAGTCCGTAAATTATATAATGGAAACGTTTTGGTTGGATTTGCAGGTTCGGTAGCTGATGCGATTACGCTTTGTGAAAAGTTTGAAGAAAAGCTTGAACAAAATAGCGGCAATTTACAAAAAAGTGCTGTTGAGCTTGCAAAGGAATGGAGACAAGATAAGGTATTAAGAAAGCTTGAAGCATTACTTATTGCAGCAAATAAGGAGCACCTTTTCATAATCTCCGGAAGTGGTGAAGTTGTTGAACCAGATGATAATGTTGCAGCAATAGGTTCGGGTGGAGCATATGCTTTAGCTGCAGCAAGGGCACTTTTAAATAATACTGATTTATCTGCTTCTGAGATTGCAAGAAAGTCACTTGAGATTGCAGCTGATATATGTATATATACAAATAATAATATAACAGTAATTGAATTGTAGGTGAGAAATATGCATGAACTTACACCAAAAGAAATAGTAATTGAGTTAGATAAATATATAGTTGGGCAAAATGAGGCAAAAAGAAGGGTTGCAGTTGCATTAAGAAATAGATATAGAAGATCAAAATTGCCTAATGAAATTAAGGAAGAGATAATACCCAAGAATATCTTGATGGTTGGTCCTACTGGTGTTGGTAAAACAGAGATAGCAAGAAGACTTGCAAAGCTTGTTAATGCACCTTTCGTCAAGGTTGAAGCTACTAAGTTTACAGAGGTTGGCTATGTAGGTAGAGATGTTGACTCAATGGTGAGAGACCTTGTTGAAAATGCCATTTCACTTGTAAAGAATGAATATATGGAAAAAATGAAAGAAAGAGCAAAGGTACTTGTCGAGGATAGAATACTTGAAATATTAGTACCAACTGAAAATAAAAAAGCTGGCTTTAAAAACCCATTTGAAGCTTTGCTTGGAACATCTTCACAAGAAACAGAGGTTTACACTGCATCAGAAGACTTTGTTAGAAATCAAAGAGAATTTTTAAGAGAAAAGTTAAGAAACGGTGAACTCGAAGATAGGATAATTGAAATAGAAGTTGAAGATTCTGTGAAGCCACCATTTGAAATGATAATGGGCACAATTACAGAAGAAATGGGTGTATCATTTCAAGATATCATGGGAAGTTTATTTCCAAAAAAGAAAAAGAAAAAAAGAATGCCAATAAAGGAAGCAAGACCAATTCTTGAACAAGAAGAATACCAAAAGCTTATTGATATGGATGAAGTTACAAAAGAAGCCATAAAACGTGCAGAAGAACACGGGATTATTTTTATAGATGAGATTGATAAAATTGCCGGAAGAGGTTCAACTTCAGGCCCAGATGTATCAAGAGAAGGAGTTCAAAGGGATATACTACCTATTGTCGAAGGAAGTACTGTTACAACAAAATACGGCCCTGTTAAAACAGATCATATTCTTTTTATTGCAGCCGGTGCATTCCATGTTGCTAAAGTATCTGACTTAATACCAGAGCTTCAAGGAAGATTTCCAGTTGTTGTTGAACTAAATAGCTTAACTGAAGAAGATTTTAAAAAGATATTAACACAACCAAAAAATGCAATACTAAAGCAATATATCGAGCTTATGAAAACTGAAAATGTAAACATAGAGTTTACAGAGGACGCAATTGATGCTTTAGCAAAGGTTTCTGTAAAAATAAATGAACAGAATGAAAATATTGGTGCAAGAAGGCTTCATACAGTTGTTGAAAAGCTTATGGAAGATATATCTTTTGAGTATGCAAATCTTGATGAAATAGTAAATTTAACAATTGATGGGCAATTTGTATATAGCAAGATATCAGACATGCTTAAAGACAAGGATTTAAGCAGATTTATTATATAAATCGAAGGAGTGTTTTTTATGCCATTGGATTTACTTGAGAAAACTCGAAAAATTAGCAGATTGTTTTCATCATACAAGAAGGACGCAGTATCATATCCACAAATAAGTGCAATATTAGGGGATATTACAACTTCAAATGTTTATATAATAGATAGAAATGGGAAAATTTTAGGGAAATATATAAATCCTTTTGTATTTAATTCCTGCGATGTTTTTGCTGATGAATTGGTTGGCGAAAAATTTAATAGATTTTTTAGGTCCATAATTGATACAAGAAATAATATCAAGCTTGCTGATGTGTTTAAATTAATTGGGGTTACATTAGATGGAGTGGATGATTCTTGCCTTTGCATGATTATTCCAATGAGTAAAGCTGGAGAGAAGGTTGGTACTTTATTTTTATTGAAACATAATGAATCATTCAACGATGAGGATACATTGATTGCCGAATATTGTGCTACATTACTTAGTTCAGAGCTTATGAATATTATTTATGAAGAAATTGAAAGTGAAAATAAAAAGCTTGAAATAATAGAATCTGCATTAGCTACTTTATCAAGCACCGAGATTGATGCACTTATATTTATCTTTGATGAACTAAAATCAAGCGAAGGCCAATTGGTAGCAAGTAGAATAGCTGATAAAGTAGGTATAACTCGATCAGTAATTGTAAATGCCTTAAGAAAGATTGAAAGTGCTGAACTTATTGAAACAAGGTCTTTAGGAATGAAAGGAACTTATATAAAAATAACAAACGATAGATTAATTCAAGAACTTAAAAAATATAGAAGCAAGCTTTAAAATGTGAGGTTATATAATAGCCAAAGCTAGAAAAATTAAAACATAATTATGATGCTAAACAACTTAAAATGTAAAAATGGAGAGGCTACCAACTTTGACCTGTTTCCTGTCAAGTAGACAGGGGGCAGATTGTTCCTTTTGGTAGCCTCTTATTTTATTTCTAAAAAAATTGTTATGGAGTTTTATCAAATATTTTAGTAAAATATAATCAATAATTGTTGAAATAGAGAGGAAGTTATCATAAAATGTCGAATTTGTTTGATAAGATAGATAACTTTAAAAAAGCACTTGATTATTCTTGGAAAAGAAACGAAATAATATCAAATAATATTGCTAATGCTGATACACCTCAGTATAAGGCAAAAGATATAGATTTTGAAAAATTTATGAGTCAAGCAGAAAATAATACTTTTGAACTTATTACAACAGAGCCACAACATATTAAAGAAGTATCTAATGATACATATAATGAGTTTATTTATAATCAGAATAATCCAATGAGATTAGATGGCAATACGGTTGATGTAGAACAAGAAATGGGTAATATGATAAAAAACTCGTTATATTTTGATGGACTTAGCATGCAACTATCAAGAAGTTTAAATAGTCTTAGAAATGCTATTACAGAAGGAGGTAGGAAATAATGGGTATGTTTGATTCAATAAATATTTCATCATCAGCACTAAATGCACAGAGAGTTAGAATGGACGTAATAGCACAAAATTTAGCAAATGCAAATACAACAAGAACAGAGGATGGGACACCTTATAGAAGAAAGGTGGTTGTATTTGAAGAAAGAAAAACAAGTTTTCAAGAGGTTTTGAATAACCAAATAAATAATAATCAAATTTCATCAGGTGGAGTTAGAGTAAAAGCTATTATTGAAGATCAAAGCCCATTTAAGAGAGTCTATGATCCAAATCATCCTGATGCCGACAAAGACGGATATGTAAATATGCCCAATGTTGATACAGTTACAGAAATGGTAAATATGATTGAAGCAAGTAGAAACTACGAAGCAAATATAACAGCTCTTAACATTACAAAATCAATGATTTCACGTTCTCTTGAAATAGGCAAATAAAATATAGGGGGCAAAACTAAATGGCAATAAATCCCATAAACAGTAATGTGAATTCTCTTAATAAAATTAATAGTTCTTTGTTAACACAGAATACCACTGATGAGAATCAAAAGGATGTGTCTTTTATTGATTATCTATATAAAGCAATAGAAGGGGTTGACAGTTTACAAAAAGAGGCAGAAGCACAAACAGAGCTTTTTATTTCAGGACGAAGTCAAAATCCATATGATATGGCAATAGCATCAGAAAAGGCGTCATTAGCATTATCATTTACATTACAGATAAGAAATAAAATACTTGATGCTTATAATGAAATAATGAGAATGCAGGTTTAATTTTAAAACATAAGGGGGGTAAAAAGTGCCTCAATTTATTAATGATTTAATAGCAAAACTTAAAGAGAAATGGGCTAATTTATCAAAATCTCAAAAAACAATGCTTATAACATCGGTTTCTATAATATTATTATCGGTCATTTTAGCAATTTATATTACATCTAAACCGAATTTTGTTCCTCTTTTTACAGGGCTTGATCCGAAAGATAGTGCAGAGATACAAAATGTTTTAAACGAACAAAAGATTGAAACAAAGATTCAAAGTGGTGGAACAACAATTTTAGTTAGAGATACTGATGTTGATAAAGCAAAGATGGCTGCTGCTTTAGCAGGCTATCCCAAAAATGAGGGCATGACATTTGAAGATGCACTAAAACTTACATCATCTATGACAGCAACAGAAACAGATAAACAAAGAACATTCACAAAGCTTAAGGAAAGTCAAATTGAAAAGGCTTTGAAAGAAATGGAAGAGTATATTTCTAACGCTATTGTAAACCTAAATATCCCTGATAGCTATACATTTGCACTAAATGAGAATGCTGATAAGGCTTCAGCAAGTGTTAAACTTACACTCAAAAGACAAATGTCCACAGATCAAATTGAAGGTATTCAAAGATTTGTTGCTGCATCTGTTCAAGGACTGGCACCAGAACGAGTTGTAATTATTGATAATAAAGGCAACTATTTGTCACAGGATGATTCTTCAACACCAGAAGGCAATGCTAGCAAACAACTTCAGGTAAAGATAGAAACAAAGAATGAGCTTGAAAAGAAGATTAAAGAACTTCTCGGGAGTTATGTTGATTCTCCTGAAGATGTTAAAGTAAGTATTAATTTGGATATGAATTTTGACACTCAAAAAATAAATGAAACAAAGTATTCTCCTGTTTTAGAGGATAGTGGGATTATTGTATCCCAAAAAACTACAAAAGAGGAAATTGTAAATGGTTCTAATGCTTCTGGAACTCCTGGAACAGATACCAATCCTACACAAACAACACCACAGTATCCTTTAGCAAATAATGGACAGGGATCCACGTATTCAAAGACTGATCAGACAACAAACTATCAAAACAACCAAAAAACAACAGAAATTATTAAAGCACCAGGCACAATAAATTATGATAAATCCTCTATTGCAGTAGTTCTATATAGATACAAAAGCTATACACAATCTGAGTATGAAAAAACTGCTCAGGCAAAGACACTACCATGGGAAAGTTTTAAGTTACAAAATGAAAATAATAAAACATCCTTTTTAGCAAGTCAGAATGATATTCAGAATATTACCAACTTAATAAAGAATGCTACAGGTATTTCCAATATAACTGTTGAAGGGTATGAAATACCAAGATTTATAGATTCTGAACCAAAACAAATTCCATATGATTTGATTTATATGATTTTTGCATTTATTTTGCTGATGTCCTTTGCTGTTACTATGATGTTAAAGGCTTTAAAGTCAAAGAAGACGCCACTTACTCAGGTAGAACTTGCAGGAGCTGGTGGCCCAACATTGATTGAAAATTTAACACCAGAAGAGATATTGACTAAAGCAGTTGAGAAAAAAGATAATATTGAAGAAATAGATCTTGAGGATTTTGGGTCCAATCAATATGAAAAACAGCTTGATAAACTAATTAAAGAAAAGCCAGAGCTTGTTGCACAGCTTCTAAGAAATTGGCTTACTGAGGAATGGGAGTGAAGATAAATGGCAAAGCAAACAGAAATTAGCGGCAAGCAAAAGGCAGCAATGCTTTTAATAGCATTAGGACCAGAACGTTCTGCAAAGATTTTTAAACATCTTAAAGAAGAGGAAATTGAAGAACTAACTCTTGAAATAGCAAATATTAGAACAGTTGCACCAGAACAAAAGCAAAGTATACTTGAAGAATTTTATAATATTTGTCTTGCACAAGAATATATAGCAGAAGGCGGTATTGAATATGCAAAGGATGTTTTGGAAAAAGCATTAGGACCAGAAAAAGCAAGAGAGGTAATAGAAAGGCTTACTGTATCATTACAGGTAAGACCTTTTGATTTTATAAGAAAGGCTGATGCATCACAGATACTTAACTTTATACAAAATGAACATCCACAGACAATTGCATTAGTAATATCATACCTAAAACCTCAACAAGCAGCACAAGTATTAGCTTCCTTACCACAAGAAAAGCAAGCTGAAGTGGCAAGAAGAATAGCTCTTATGGATAGAACTTCTCCTGATGTAATAAAAGAAGTAGAAAAGGTTCTTGAAAAGAAGCTTTCTTCAGTTGTTATGCAGGATTATACAATTGTTGGCGGTATCCAAGCAATTGTTGATATACTTAATTCTGTTGATAGAGGAACTGAAAAAAGAATACTTGAATCACTGGAACTTGAGGATATAGAGCTTGTTGAAGAAATTAGAAAGAGAATGTTTGTATTTGAAGATATAATTAGGCTTGATGGAAGATCAATTCAAAGAATACTTAGAGAGATTGAAAATAATACATTATCGCTTGCACTTAAGGGAACTACAGAAGAGGTTAAGAAGGTAATTTTCACTAATATGTCAAAGAGAATGGCTGAGATGATCCAAGAGGATATGGATTACATGGGACCAGTTAGAATTAGAGATGTTGAAGAAGCACAACAGAAGATAGTAAATATTATTAGGAAGCTTGAAGATGCTGGTGAGATAGTAATATCTCGTGGCGGAGGAGATGAGATAATTGTCTAATGTTATAAGGCAGTCACAAGTAAAGGTATCTGACCCTGTTGAAGCAGGATACAAATTAGTTCTGGAGAAATTATTTAATGCACAAAATGAGGTTTTAAAATATGAAGAAAAAATAAAAGACCACAGGGAAGAATTAGAAAAATACAAAAAAGAAAGAGATCAAATCCAAACTGAGGCTAAAATGATAATCGAAAAAGCCCAGGCTGAAGCAAAAAGGATAATAGATGAGGCTATGAAAGAGGCAGAGATTATAAAAGAAAATGCTTCAAAGGATGGATACAATATAGGTTACTCAGAAGGATATCAGAAATCACAAGAAGAAATAATGAAGATTTTAGATGATATTGAAGTACTAAAACTTGATATATATGCACAAAGGGAAAAACTATTAAATAAAGCATATGAGGAACTTTTAATTTTAATTCCTCAATTATTTAGAAAAATAGTAGAAAGAGAACTTCAAGATAAGGAATTTATGTACACATATATAAGACAGTCAATCGAGATGCTTTCTATTAGAAACAGTATAACTATAAAAGTCTGCCAAGATGATTTTGATATAATATCAATAAATATTGAAGAAATAACAAGAGGAATCGAGGGTCTTGGGAATATTCAGGTGAAAGTAGACAAGGCATTACAATGTGGAGATATTATTATAGAAACTCCATATGGATCCATTGAGACAGGTTTGAATTCAAGGTTTACGAAATTGGAAGACATAATAAGAACATTAATTGGTGATTAAAATGTTTGAAAAAATATTAGAAAAAATTGAACATACAAACTTCTACCATTTTACAGGATATGTTAATCAAGTTATAGGACTTACAATAGAAACAATTGGTCCTCCTGTGAGTATAGGAACAATATGTAAAATAAAAACATCAAAAAATGAAAACCTTGCAGAAGTTGTTGGATTTAAGGAAAATAAGGTTTTACTTATGCCTTATTCAGATCTAAAAGGTGTATACCCTGGTTGTAAAGTTATTGCATCTGATGATGCATTTGAAATAAAGGTGTCCGAAAATTTATTAGGAAGAATTTTAAATGGTCTTGGTGAGCCAATTGATGGGAAAGGTGATATTAAAGCAAAAGCAAGATATCCTGTCGAAAATGGAGCTCCAAATCCGCTCGAAAGAGGAAGAATTGATAAAATAATGCCACTTGGTATAAAAGCTATAGATGGCCTTTTAACAGTTGGACAGGGGCAAAGACTTGGAATTTTTGCAGGTAGTGGTGTGGGGAAAAGCACTCTACTTGGTATGATAGCTCGCAATGCAAAGGCAGATGTAAACGTATTAGCACTTATTGGTGAGAGAGGAAGAGAATTAAAGGAATTTTTAGATAAAGATTTAAAAGAAGAAGGTTTAAAGAAATCTATTGTTGTTGTAGCAACATCTGATGAATCAGCTTTAAGAAGGCTTAAAGCTGCTTATGTTGCAATGGCAATAGCAGAATACTTTAGAGATCAAGGTAAAAATGTTCTATTTATGATGGACTCACTAACAAGATTTGCTATGGCACAAAGAGAGATAGGTCTTGCAATAGGCGAGCCACCTGTTTCTCGGGGATACACACCTTCTGTGTTCGGTGTGATGCCTCGACTGCTTGAAAGAGCAGGTAAAAATAAAAATGGTACAATAACAGCCCTATTTACAGTATTAGTTGATGGTGACGACTTTAATGAGCCAATAACAGATACTGCAAGAGGGATATTAGATGGTCATATTGTTCTTTCGAGAACAATAGCAAATAAAAGCCATTATCCTGCAATAGATGTATTAGCTAGTATAAGTAGGGTTATGAATGATATTGTAACAAAAGAACATAAAGCAATTTCTAATGAAATTAAACGTATAATGGCTACATTTAGAGAAGCAGAAGATTTGATAAATATTGGTGCCTACACGAAAGGCAGTAATATTGAGATAGATAAGGCTATTGAGCTTATTCCCAAGATAAATCAATTTTTAAGGCAAGATGTGGACGAAAATTTTGAATTTGATGAAGAGCTAGAGATGTTGAGAAGTATATTAATATAACAAGGTGAAGAAAATGGGTTATAGATTCGAATCAATTCTTCGATTAAAAACACAATTAGAAAATATAAAAAAAGCAGAGCTTGGGAAAGAGATTGATATTTTAAATAGATATCTTGAAAATAAAGAAAAACTCATAAAGAATTTGAAATCAAAATTTGAAGAGATAAAAATTGCTTCAACTGATTTTATAACTCCTGAATTTCTAAAGAGCTATAACCAATATATTTCTCTTATTAAAAAAAAGATAAACATTCAAGATGAACTTATTAAGTATCAAGAAAGCATTGTAGAGCAAAAAAGACAAGAAACAATAAAGTATATGATAGAGAAAAAGAAATATGAAAAATTAAAAGAAAGACATATACAACTTGAACTATTATCACAAAGGGAAAATGAAAAGAAAGAGATTGATACTGTTGTAACATACAAACAATATGTGAAATTAGGTGAAGACAAATGAGCGAGGCAGTAAAGCAAACAACTGATTATGAAAAGAAGACTAAAAAGAAAAAGTCAAAAAAGTTACTTATTTTTCTTTTGATTTTGTTATTGCTTTTTACATTAAGTTTTGTTACAGTTAGATTTAATTTATTTGGTTCTAAAAATGTTGTTGATAATTTATTGAAAAAGGTTCCTTTTATAGAAACAGCAAAGGACAAAAGTGAAAAAGATAAACTAATAAATAGCTTGCAAAACGAAATAAGTAATTTAAAAAGTAATATTACTAAATTAAATAGTACTGTTAAAGAAAAAGATACTAAAATCTCTGAATTGACAAAACAAATAGAAAGTTTAACTAATGAGCTTGCTAAGAAAAATAAAGAACAAGAGGATAGACAAAATAAGCTAAAAAATTATGCTAATTATCTTACTTCAATGGATAGTAAAAAAGCAGCCAAGATCTTAGAAAGCTTAATATCTTCTGATGCTAAAATGGCTCAGGATATTTTCAGTTTAATTCCGACAGAAAATGCATCAGAAATACTATCAAATATTTCAGCAGATAAGTCGATAATCTTATTAGGAGTTTCAAATAATTCAAAAACAAATTCAGTAGCTGATGAGACAATAACCAAGATTTACTCAGCAATGGATGATTCTATTGCTGCATCAATTTTTGAAAGTATGATTACAAATAAAAATACAGCAACAGTGGTTAGTATTTTAAAAAGTCTTGATACAAAAAAAATATCAAGCATTCTATCTAAGATGAATCCTACTAATGCTGCACAAATAACTAAACTTATGCAGCAATAAGGATATATATTATGCTGAGAATGGAGGTGAGAGATTGAAAAGCCAGTCAATTGCCTTAAATCTCTTGTCATTTAAAAGTCAAAATAAAGATAAGGGGAGTGATATTAAAAAAGATAGCTTTGATAGAGTACTTAATGAAGTTAGAAATGCAATTAATAACAACACTAAGAACATTAAAACCAGCATTAATAATCGAGAAATAAAAAATACTAACCATACCACCCAAGAACAAGCAAAAGATGATGTAAATAATTCAAAGAAAACTGAAAGTGAATATAAACTAAATACATCAGATGCAAAAGAAAAAGAAATAAACAATAAATTTGAAAATAAAAAAGATATTATTGAAGATGAAAATAAAAAGAATAACCTTGTCCGAACATATGATGCACTTGTTGAATTGTTGAATCTACTAAATTTAATTAACTTAAATGCATTAAAAGATACCAATCAAAATAATATTGATTTTATATCACTTAATGATTTGGAAATTTCATTGAAAGACGTAACTAAAAATTTGGAAAGCATAAAATCAAAACTTGATTTAGAACTAACAAGCAATATAGATTTTAACAATCAAGATATTTTAAAAATTGATAGTGAGCTAAAAGAAATAATTAACCATTTTTCAATACTATTTGATTTTAAGAATTTAACTATCAACAAGGAAGACCTACAAAATCTAAAAAATATTTTGGCAAATAATTTCAATAATAATTCTTTTAATGAAAATAATAGTATTAATTTTGACTTGGATAATGAAAATGTAGAAAATTCAGCAACATTAGATGAGTTAATAGTAAAAATTCTAAAAGTAACAGATAAACTTCAAAAAGTTTTAGATGATAACAATCAAAATCCACAGAAAATTGATGCAACAATTAATTCAACCGTTAATAAAACTACTAATGTAATAATAAATATAAATATTGCTAACACAAATGATTCGCTATTTACCTTACTAAATAATGAAACATCTGATGAAAGCCAAAGAAAAAATAGTAACGAAAGTATTAATAACCAAAGTAATTTTTCTAACATAATTCAAATTAGTAATAAAATAAACCTTCAAAACTTAAAAGAAACACAAATAAGCCAAATTCAAAAGACTGATATAATTCAAAAAGTTGCTGATAATATCAAAATAGCTGTTGCAAAAGACTTAGCAAATGTAAGTATATCCTTAAAGCCTGAAAGCCTTGGAAAAATTGTTATTGAGCTTACTAAAGATGCTAATGGTCTAATAAAAGGTAACATTATAGTTCAATCAAATGAGGTTAAAGAAGTTGTATCAAGTTCACTTAATAATTTAGTCAGTATGCTAAAAGACCAAGGCATTAATATATCTGGACTTAACGTTGGTTTAAATCAGCAAAGTCAAAATCAAAATAGCTTTATGCAAAAGAAATATAAACCAACAAAACAGATAGAAACAACTCCAGTAAACATTGATTCAATTTTCTATGGAATTGAAGAAGGATATTTTAGTATGAAAGCCTGAGGTGAGATAATGGAAGTAAATAATGTTACGCAAAGCAGTTCAACAATACTAACCAGTTCAACAAACAAAACATTAGGAAAGCAAGATTTTTTGAATCTATTAGTTACACAGCTAAGATATCAGGATCCATTAAAACCTATGGAAGATAAAGAGTTTGTTGCACAGCTTGCACAGTTTTCAAGTTTAGAGCAGATGCAAAACCTGAACCAAAATATGCAACTTCTTAGGTCGCAAACCCTTATAGGTAAAAACGTAACAGCATCAATTTCTGATGGAACAACAACAAAACAAATACAAGGAACTGTTGACTCGGTTAGAATTGAAGGAGAAAATGTTTTGTTAAACGTAAATGGTTCTGAGGTTAAGCTTACAGATATTACAAATATCAATCAAAGTTCTGATAGCAATACCATAATTAATAAGCTAAATGAAATTTATGAAAAAATCCCAACAAAACAGGATTTAACAGAGATTTTTAACAACCTTTTTGGAGGGAAGTAATATGGCACCTAATATTCAAAGGATCAATATTCTAAATAATACTGCAAAAATAAAAAACAAAGTTGAGAATGCTCCAGAGCAAGATTTTAAAAATGTTCTTGAAAGTACCCAATTAAAAATATCAAAGCATGCTAATGAAAGATTAAAAACACAAGGAATTGAAGTAAATGATGAAATTCTCAATAAATTAAATAAAGCTGTCCTAAAAGCAAAAGAAAAAGGGCTTAGTAATGATGTTTTAATTTTATCAAATGATATAGCTTATGTAATTAATATTAAGAATAATGTATTAGTAACTACTAAGGATAAAGCTAATTTAAAAGATAATATATTTACAAATATTGATGGTGTATTAATGATTTAGGGGCTGGACCTCAAAATAAGTAGGAGGCCCCATAAAAACTTCCTGAATGACAGATGGAAGTAATATAAAAGGGGGATTTGATATAAGATGATGAGGTCAATGTTTTCATCTGTGTCTGCCATAAGAGCACATCAGACACGTATGGATGTTATAGGTGATAACATAGCAAATGTAAATACTATAGGTTTTAAATCATCAAGAGCAACTTTTGCTTCAGTGTTTGCATCAGTTTTAAGATCAGCAACAGCACCAAACTCTGATACAGGCATGGGAGGTTCAAATCCTATGCAAATAGGTCTTGGTGTTCAGCTATCCTCAATAGATCTTAATATGTCTCGTGGTAGCTTACAAAGGACTGATAATACAACTGATATGTCAATTGAAGGAAATGGCTTTTTTATAGTAGGTGGAGATGGTAAAGCACCACGATTTACGAGGGCAGGTAATTTTACTCTTGATAAAAGTGGCAATTTAGTAACACAAAGTGGACTTAATGTTCTTGGATGGAAATATGACTTAACTACTAATTCAATAGATACTTCAAAGACACCTGAAAAAATAAATATCTTGTCATTGCCTAATCTAGCACCAAAAGCAACTGATAGAATTGTTTTTGAAGGTAATCTAAATGCGTCAACAGATATATATAATGCAACACAAGTAACAAACTATGATGAGCTTAAAAATGTTGATTCAAGCAAAAAATATTCAACTAGTGTTAAGGTATATGATTCTCAAGGGGAAGAACATACTTTGCAGCTTAGCTTTGTAAAAATAGACAACAATAAATGGAGATGGGCATTAGATGGCCTTAGGGATATAAATGGCAACTATATAGATACAAAACTACAACAATCCACAAACCAATTTATTGCATATGGCGAGTTGCAGTTTGGGAATGATGGTAAGGTTACATCTGTTGCAATATCTGGGGGTGCAAACGCACAAGGTAATGCTATTACGATAAAATTTCAGCCAAATACAGTTAATGATATTACGTTTGACATTGCAGATCCAAACAAGATATTTAATTTAAAGGCAATTACACAATATAGTATGGATAGTTCAATAAGAATTTCAGATATAACTGGTTATGAAGCAGGATCCTTACAAGGATTTAGTGTTGATTCAAGAGGTATTATTACAGGTATCTATTCAAATGGTCGAAATCAATTATTAGGGCAGATAGCTATTGCAGATTTTTCTAATCCTTCTGGTTTACAAAGGGTTGGGGATAATCTATTTATTAATACAGTAAACTCTGGTGAACCAGAGATAGGTGTTGCAGGAACAGCATCAAGAGGTACAATCTCACAGGGAACAATTGAAATGTCCAATGTTGATTTAGCTAAAGAATTTACTGATATGATAATAACCCAAAGAGGTTATCAAGCAAATGCAAGGGTAATTACATCATCTGATGAAATTTTACAGGATCTTGTAAACTTAAAGAGATAAGATATATGGGGTAAGTAGATGATAATACTTACCCTAAAAGATAACTTTGAGTCAAGGATGATATTTATGATAAAATTAAAGAGAATAAATGATAAAGAGTTCGTTGTAAATGCTGAATTTATTCAATTTATTGAATCGACACCTGACACTGTTATTACTTTAAACAATGGTCTTAAATTGGTTGTTAAAGAAACAGTTGATGAGGTAATTAATAAAGTAATTGAGTACAAAAGAATGATACACTCCTCTTTAAACATCATACATAGAGAAGAAGGAGAATAAAAAATGAAAGGCGAAAAGACAAATACATTAATACTTGGACTTCTTATTCTTATTTTTTTATTTATGATAGGAATGGCTATTGGATTCTTTACAGTAATAAAAAATTTAAATCCTTCTAATAAAACAACAGCAACAGAAACAACACATAAAAAGAATGTAACAACATATCCATATGAAGTTAATGATGGTAAGTCGTTAATGAGCAATTTACAAGATACAGAAACTGATGCAGGTAAAATAATAAGGCTCTCAGTTGAGCTTGAGGTTACAGATAAAAAATTACCACAACAAATGGCAACTAAAAATATAGTTATAGCAGACATTATTGATAGTGTTCTTCGAAGTAAAACAGCACAAGAGCTATTAAAACCCGAAGGGAAAGAAAAGGTAAGAAAAGAAATAAAAGATAGATTAAATGAAATATTTAATAATAAAGTTGAATCGGTCAATTTTGGGGAGTTCATTATCCAGTAAAGGTGGTGTGATAAATGGGTGATGTATTATCACAAAGCGAAATAGACGAGCTTTTACGTTCGCTTACATCAGGTGATGTTAAACTAGAAGAGATAAATCAACCCAAAAAAGATAAAAAGATTAGAACCTATAATTTTAAGAGCCCAAGTAAGTTTGCGAAAGACCATCTTAGAACATTGCAAATTATACATGAGAATTATTCAAGAATTGTAACCACCTTTTTGTCTGGATATCTAAGATCTATTGTCCAAATGGATGTATTATCAGTTGAACAACTTACTTATTATGAATTTAGCAACTCCCTTGCTAACCCTGTTGTAATGGGTATTGTAAATATTGCACCTTTGAAAGGTAGCATTGTTTACGAAATGTCACCAGAGATTGCTTTTTCAATTATTGACAGGGTATTAGGTGGATTTGGGAAAGGCGTGGATAAAATAAGGACATTTACTGAGATAGAGATTGTTCTACTCGAAAGGTTGCTAAATCAGATAATAGGATATCTTAGAGATTCTTGGGAAAATGTTGTTGAAATAAGGCCAAGGCTTGAAAAAATTGAAACAAACCCTCAATTTACACAAATAGTTTCTCCAAATGAAACAATAGCATTAATAACAATAACAATGAAGATTGGAGAAGTTGAGGGGCTTATTAATATATGTATTCCACATATGGTTATAGAGCCAATAATGCCTAAATTATCTACAAAGTATTGGTTTTCATCAACCGCAAAAGAGACCTCAGAAGAGACCAAAGAGATGATCCATAAAAAGCTCTTAAAAACTAAAATACCTGTAAGAGCAATATTAGGAACTTCTAAAATTACTGTAGGAGAATTTTTAGAGCTTCAAATTGGAGATGTTATCAAATTAGATACAAGAAAAAATCAAGAGATTGAAATAAGAGTTGGGAACAAGATTAAGTATCATGGAGTACCAGGCAAGAAAGATGGAAGACTTGCTGTAAAAATAACAAGGGTGGAAGAGGAGGAAACAGTATGAGCGATTTGCTATCACAAGATGAAATTGATGCTCTTTTAAGAGGAATAGATAATAGTAGAAGCCAAGATATTGACCTTTCTGATAATGAGAAGGACGCTCTTGGTGAAATAGGTAATATTTCTATGGGAACAGCAGCAACCACCCTTAATTTGTTGTTAAATCAAAAGGTTAATATTACAACACCAAAGGTTCAGGTTTTGAAGTGGGAAGATTTACCTAATGAATTTCCATCACCATATGTAGCAATTAAGGTTAAATATAAAGAAGGACTTGATGGAATAAACCTTTTGATACTTAAAAAAGAAGATGTTCAGATAATTGCTGACCTTATGATGGGTGGAGATGGGAAAATTGAGATAACAGATGAACTTACTGATTTACAGCTATCAGCTATTCAAGAGGCAATGAACCAAATGGTTGGTTCTGCATCAACATCACTTTCATCGTTGCTAGGTTTAAAGATAGATATTAACCCGCCAGAAGCCTTTATTATTGATTTTACTGATAATGCGAAAGAATTAATACCTGAATTTACAAATGTAAGTGATATAGTAAAAATATCCTTCAGAATGACAATTGGCCAATTAATTGATAGCCAGATAATGCAGCTTATTTCAGTTGATTTCGCAAAGAAATTAGTAAATGCTATGTTTGAAAGTACATTTTCGGGTGGGCCTAAAATGGTTGAGAGTGAGTCTCCAAATATTAATGAGGTAATTGAACAAAAACCTCAAGAAAATAAGACATCTTATGAAAGTATTAATAATTACCAGAGCCAAAAACCAAAATCAAATATACCAAAACAAGAAAAGAAGCCTCAACCTGTTGTAAATGTCTCACCAGTGCAGTTTGAATCATTTGGTGAAGAAAATAATTTGAAGTATCCTGAAAATATCGATCTTTTGATGGATGTTCCTTTAGAGATTACTGTTGAGTTGGGTAGAACTAATAAGTTAATTAAGGATATATTGGAATTTTCAACAGGAACCATTATTGAACTGGATAAATTAGCTGGTGAGCCAGTTGATATTTTAGTTAATGGGAAGGTTATTGCAAAAGGTGAGGTTGTAGTTATTGACGAGAATTTCGGTGTTAGAATAACTGATATTGTAAATCCGGCTAATAGATTATAGAATATTGATATATGATATTAAAAAATAAATTTATTTATTTAATTCATAAGAAAAGGAGAGAAAATAATGGCAAAAAGAATTTTAATAGTTGATGATGCAGCTTTTATGAGAATGATGTTAAAAGATATTATGCAAAAGAATGGATTTGAAGTAGTTGGTGAGGCAGAAAATGGTCTTAAAGCAGTTGAACTTTATAAAGATCTAAAGCCAGATCTTGTAATGATGGATATTACAATGCCTGAAATGGATGGCATTCAGGCTGTAAAAGAGATAAAAAAGATTGACCCTCAAGCCAAAATAATAATGTGTTCTGCTATGGGTCAACAAGCGATGGTTATTGAATCAATTCAAGCTGGAGCAAGAGACTTTATTGTAAAGCCATTTCAGGCAGATAGAATTATTGAAGCAATTAAAAAGGTTTTAGGCTAAATTAAGGTGAAATAATTATGAGTGAATTTATTAAACTTTTTTTTGGTATTCTTCTTTTTGCAATAATTCTTTATTTATCGTATTTCACAAGCAAATATCTAAGTAAGAAGGTATCACGAAGAAAAGGTGAAAATATAAAAATTATTGAGACATTACCTCTTTCTTCTGATAGTCTTCTTATTCTTGTTGAGGTCTTTGATAAGGTTTTACTTTTATCAAGGACCCAAAAGAACATTTCAATTTTGAAAGAATTTGACAAGAAAGAAATAAACATCAAAGAAGAACCTTTTGATAATATACTAAAGAATAACATAAACAATATAAATATAAGCAAAAGTAAAATGAAAGATAAGATTGAAAAGCTCTATGAGAATTTCAAAGACCATTAATAGATGGAGATACCAAAATGAATAAAAAACCTCTTACTTATATTTTATCGTCATTAATTTTAATTAATGTAGTAGTATTATTAAAATTTGATAAAGTTTTCTCAGCACCAAGCTTAAATTTATCTTTGGGTGATTCTACAAAACCAAATGATGTGAGCACTACGTTACAGATTATTATATTTTTAACCATTTTATCGTTAGCACCTTCAATACTTATTTTAATGACTTCTTTTACAAGAATACTAATTGTTTTAGGATTTGTAAGGAATGCACTTGGAACTCAACAGATGCCACCAAACCAAATACTTATAGGACTTGCACTATTTTTAACCTTTTTTATTATGGCACCTGTTGGGACAAATATCTATAACCAGAGTTATGTACCTTATACTAAGGGACAAATAACATCACAAGAAGCATTGAAAAGGGCTGAAACGCCAATAAAAGATTTTATGCTTAAAAATACTCGTTCTAAAGACTTAAAACTTTTTATGGATTTAGGAAAGATTGATAACAATACTGATATAAAAAAATTACCAATACATGTTGTTGTACCAGCGTTTGTTATTAGTGAACTTAAAACTGCGTTTGAAATGGGATTTATCATTTATGTGCCCTTTTTAGTTATTGACATTGTTGTTGCAAGTACACTTATGTCAATGGGTATGTTGATGATACCACCTGTTATGATTTCATTACCATTTAAGATTTTGCTATTTATACTGGTTGATGGTTGGGGGCTTGTTGTTGAGTCACTTGTTACAAGTTTTAAATAGGAGCTGATATTTATGGATACCTCACTTGTTATGGAGATAACTAGACAAGCAATTTTGACTGCATTTTATATTGCAGGGCCGTTACTTTTGATAGGGCTTATCGTTGGATTAGCAGTATCAATATTTCAAGCCACCACCCAAATTAATGAACAGACACTTACCTTCATACCAAAACTAATAGCAATTGCATTAAGTTTGTTAATATTTGGGCCATGGATGATTAACAAAGCAGTTGAATTTACAAAATATCTTCTAATAAATATAAATCAATTTATTAAATAGAAATAGGGATCATAATGGACTACATAATAAATGTTTCTTTAAACAATGCCTCGATTTTTTTTCTTATTTTAGTTAGAATGAGTGGTATTTTTATTGCTTCACCTATTTTTGGTCGAAGAAATATACCAGCTTATTTTAAAATTGGTTTTGCTTTTTTTACAAGTATTGCTGTTTTTTTTATGTTTAATTTTAAATATGATGTTCCTCAAGATATAATACAATACTCTTTTTTAGTTATAAAAGAATTTGCAGTTGGACTAATAGTCGGGTTTATTACCTATATTGTTTTTACAACAATATTACTTGCTGGCCAGATAATTGATACATCAATTGGTTTTGGTGTGGCAAATGTTATTGACCCAATGAGCGAGATTCAAGTTCCATTAATCGGTAATTTTTTATATATGTTAATGCTGCTAATGTTTTTTATTACAGATGCACATCATGTATTAATCAGGGGTATATTTTATAGCTACAAGATTATACCATTTGGAAGGTTAAGTATTTCTAAAATATTTATTTCTCACTTTCTTGAAATATTCATAAAGCTTTTTGTAATTGGGATTGAAATTAGCTTGCCAATACTTCTCAGTATGCTTGTTGTAGATATTATTTTAGGTGTTTTATCAAGGGCAGTACCTCAAATGAATGTTTTTATGGTAGGACTGCCTCTTAAAATAATAATAGGTATACTTATTTTGGTAATATTATTACCATTTTTCAGTAAAATGATTTTGGTTCTTATTGATAAGATAGGAATTTATATGTTTGAGGTCCTGAAAGGGATGATTTAGTGAAACTATTATTTGATATACAATATTTTGCAGATGATAGCTCAAGTAAAACTGAAAAAGCAACTCCCAAAAAAAGGCAAGAAGCCAGAAAAAGAGGTATGGTGCCAAAAAGTAGGGAGGTAACGTCAGCCTTTTTGCTTCTCTTTTCTGTACTTTCTATAAAGTTTTTAAAGGGAGTGATAATAAGTCCAATTAATCAGTTTACTAAATATTCATTTTCAAATCTAAATATTAAGATAGAGGATAAAAATGTATTATACCAATACTTAACTACAACATTATTTTCAATTTTAAAAGCAGTTTTGCCAATTGCAACAATATTATTAGTAACAGCATTGCTTTTAGAAAGCTTTCAAACTGGTTTTTTGTTTTCAACCGAGTCACTGAGAATAAGCTTTAATAAAATAAATCCTCTTGAAGGATTTAAGAGGATTTTTTCGATAAATTCGGTTATCGAGCTTATAAAGTCATTATTTAAAGTTACTATAATCGGTTATGTTGCATATTCATATACACAGTCATTTGCAAAAGATTTACTTATAATGTCTGAACTAAATATTATGAGTATTATAAACTTAGCATTTACTTCAATTATAAATGTGATTTTGTGGATGTCAATAATGTTTTTTGGGATAGCTATTATTGATTTTATATTTCAAAGACAGCAATATGAAAAGAAACTTATGATGTCCAAAGAAGAGATAAAAGAAGAATATAAACAAACAGAAGGGAATCCGCAGATAAAATCAAAAATAAAAGAGGTTCAAAGGAAGATATCACTACAAAGAATGTTTCAGCAACTTCCACAAGCTGATGTAGTAATAACAAACCCAACCCATTATGCTGTCGCAATTATGTATGATCCAGATAAATATGAAGCTCCAAAGGTTATAGCAAAAGGGAAGGATTATGTTGCTCAAAAAATTAAAGAAGAGGCTAAAAGACTTAATATACAAATAGTAGAAAATAAACCTTTAGCACAGAGCTTATATAAAATGTGTGAAATAGGCGATTTAATACCAAAAGACTTATATCAAGCTGTTGCAGAGGTATTAGCATATATTTATAGTCTTAATAACTACCAGAAGGTGAAAAATAGATGAGATTAAAAACATCAATGGTTTCTATTTTTGCAATAGTAATAGTTGTGACAATTATACTTCCAATACCAGCACAACTTTTGGATGTTTTAATTGCACTTAATCTTGCTATTGCATTGATTGTTTTGCTAAATAGTATTAATGTAAAAGAGGCATTAGATTTTTCAGTTTTTCCTTCGTTGCTTCTTTTTACAACACTTTTAAGACTTGCACTCAATATATCAACAACAAGGCAGATTCTTATGGGCAATGGTGAGAATGTAAAGATAGTATACACTTTTGGCAACTATGTAATTGGTGAAAACATTGTTGTTGGTATTATTATATTCTTTATCATTATAATAATTCAGTTTATTGTTATTACAAAAGGTGCTGAAAGAGTATCAGAAGTTGCAGCAAGATTTACACTTGATGCTATGCCAGGGAAACAGATGGCTGTTGATGCCGACTTAAATGCAGGATTAATCACCGAACAAGAAGCAAAGAATAGGCGTATGAAAATACAAAAAGAAGCAGACTTTTATGGAGCTATGGATGGTGCTAGTAAATTTGTTAAAGGTGATGCAATAGCTGCTATTTTAATAACATTTATTAATGCATTAGGTGGGCTAATAATTGGTGTTGCAATGAGGCAAGAGGACATCCTTGAAGCTGTTCAAAAGTATATGCTTCTATCTGTGGGTGATGGTATAGCGGCACAAATTCCTGCACTTTTGATATCAACAGCTACAGGAATTGTTGTTACTAAGGCAGCTGATGAAAGTGATCTTTCAAATAACCTTATTAGACAGCTTTTTGAAAGTCAACCAAAGGTTTTGATGACTGCTGGCGGTGTGATTTTGTTACTTTCTGTTATACCTACTATGCCAAAACTTTTACTTATATTGCTTGGTGCAGGTCTTATTTCAATTGGTGTAAAGGTTAATTCAACATTGAAAAAAGTTGAAACAGTTGAGGAACAGCTGATAGAAGAAAAAGAGGTAGAAGAATTAAAGAAGCCTGAAAATGTGGTTAATTTATTACATGTTGACCCAATTGAAGTGGAATTTGGTTATGGGATAATACCTCTTGCTGATACATCTCAAGGTGGAGACCTATTAGAAAGAATAGTAATGATAAGAAGACAGGTTGCATTAGAACTTGGAATTATTGTGCCAACAATAAGATTGAGAGATAACATTTCTCTAAGACCTTATGAATATGTAATAAATATTAAAGGTGTTGAAGTTGCGAGATCAGAGCTTATGGCAGATAGCTACCTTGCATTAAATCCTGGGTTTGTCACTGAGCCAATAGATGGAATTCCAGGGAAAGAACCAGCATTTGGTATTGATGCCATATGGATACCATCTCATCAGAAGGAAAAGGCTGAGATGTTAGGTTATACAGTTGTTGATCTTCCTTCAATAATTTCTACACATTTAACAGAGATTGTACGAAAGTATGCACATGAACTTTTGACAAGGCAGGATGTTCAAAAGCTTATTGATAATATTAAAGAAACAAATTCTGTACTTGTTGATGAACTTATACCTAAATTTATGAGTGTTGGCGAGGTTCAGAAAGTTTTGCAAAATCTCTTAAAGGAAAGAATAAGTATAAGAGATATGGTAACCATACTAGAAACACTAGCTGATTATTCACCAACTACTAAGGATGTTGATATATTAACAGAATATGTAAGGCAAAGTATGCAAAGATATATAACTAAAAAATATATTCAAGGAGATATTGCAGAGGCAGTTACATTATCACCTGAAATTGAAGATACTATAATAAATTCCATACAAAAATCAGAACAAGGGAGTTTTTTAAATTTAGAACCCAATTATGCCCAAAGACTTATTAATAACTTTAGCAATATACTTGAAAAGCTTGTTACAAAGTCTCAACAGCCAATTGTTATTTGTTCACCAGTTGTAAGATTGTATTTTAGAAGGCTTATTGAAAACTTCTTTCCGGATGTTGTGGTTCTTTCATATAACGAAATTATGTCTAACGTTCAGATAAAGACTATTGGGATGGTGGAAGTATAGAAATGAAGATAAGACGTTATATAGCAAATGATATGCAAGAAGCAATGATTAGGATAAAATCTGAATTAGGAAAAGATGCTGTTATTCTATCTACAAAAAAAATAAAACAAAAAGGTTTATTAGGGTTTTTTAAAAAACCACTTATTGAGGTTACAGCCGCTTTTGAAGAAAAAAATCCATATCCTTTAGAAAAGAGTTATAATAAAGATATACAAGATAAAAAAGAAGAAACAGAAGATTTGAAAAATATTGATAAAATAGAAAAAAGAATAGAAGAAATTGAAAGGCTCATTTTAAATATCTCAAAAGAGATTACAGAAACTCCACAAGCTAACCAAGCAAAAAAGAAAGGCTTTATTGATATTGCAAAGCAAAATCTAAAGAAAAATGGTGTTGAAGAAGAAATAATTGAAGACATTATAAAAGAAATTGATTCATCACAATCGATAAACAACATAATAAATAGTCTTTACAAAAATATAAAAAACAAACTTGAACCTGTTGAAATTTTAGATACAAAAGCCGATAAAAAACCATATGTCATATTTTTTGTAGGACCTACTGGTGTTGGGAAAACCACCACTATTGCTAAAATCGCAGCAAAACTTATTTATGAATATGACAAAACCGTAGCATTTATTACAGCAGACACATATAGAATAGCAGCAGTAGAGCAGCTCAAAACTTATGCTGAGATTATGAGTATAAAAACTAAAGTATGGTATGACGCAAACGAATATCCACAAATAATTGATGAATTAAAAGACTTTGATTATATTCTTGTAGATACAGCCGGTAGAAGCCATAAAAATGATCAACATATGGATGAATTAAAGAATTTTATTGAGATAGCAATACCCAACCAAATTTATCTATTATTAAATATAACAACTAGCCCCAATATTTTAAAGGATATTATAGATAAATATAGTTTTCTGAATCATTACAATATAATTATTACAAAAATTGATGAATGTTCGAGCTATGGGAACATCTTAAACATAAAATATTTTACAAAGAAGCCAATATCGTATGTAACAACAGGGCAGAATGTTCCTGATGATATACAGGAGTTTGATGCTGAGAAGTTTTCAAAACTCATAATGGGGAGTCAGAGTGTATGAATGATCAAGCCCAAAATCTAAGAAACCTAATCAAAAATAAAGGATTATTGTCAAAGTTCAATATCCAAAATCAACAAGAAAATATTGAAGAAGGGACCATAAATTTACCAAAGCAAAAAGCAAAAGTAATATCGGTAACAAGTGGCAAAGGCGGAGTTGGTAAGAGCAATATATCTGTTAATTTAGCACTAGCACTTATAGAGTTAAATAAAAAAGTACTTATTATTGATGCAGATTTAGGTCTTTCTAATATTGAAGTTTTAATAGGAAATAGCCCTAAATGGAACCTAAGAGAAGTTATCTATGGGGAAAAAGATATTTCTGAGATTATTGAAGAAGGGCCTAATGGACTTAAGTTTATTTCAGGAGGCTCAGGATTAATAGATCTAGCACAAATAGATCAAGAGAAAATACAAGAATTAATTAAATGCTTTGAGATGATAGATAATAGCTTTGATTTTATAATTATTGACACAGGTGCTGGAATATCCAATAATGTTTTATCATTTGTATTAGCTGCAGACCAAGTTATTGTTGTAACTTTACCTGAACCTACTGCTATTACTGATGGTTATGCTATAATAAAAGCAATTATAAACAAAATGCCAGAAAAAGAGATTTCACTAATTATTAACAGGGTACAAAACCAACAAGAAGCAATTGAAGTTCATCAAAGGCTTAACAATGTTATTAAGAGGTTTTTACAGAAAGATGTCGAATATTTAGGTTATATAGAACACAATGATATTGTTTCAAAAGCTGTTTTGTATCAGACTCCTGTAATACTATATAATCCTAAATGTGATGTTTCTAGACAGGTAAGAAATATTGCATCAAAAATTTCTGGTAATATTAATAATGAGGAAGTAGGAGGAATAAAAAGGCTGTTAAATATATTACTAAAGAAATGATTTTGTAGACTGAAAGGGGTTAATTAAATTGCAGCAGGTATTCAAAATTGGATCTAAGATTGAAATAACTAGGATTGATAAAAGAACATGGGAAGAAAGGCCAACACAATATGTTAGTAAAATAGCAGATATTAAAGATTCAATGATATATATTTTTACCCCAATTAAAGAAAGTGTTTATGTAACCTTTTTTATTGATGAAGTTTTAAGAATATATCGTTCTACGAGGGACGGTGTATGGGTATTTGAAGCAGAGGTTGTTGATAGGCTTAAAGAACCTGATTACATGATAGTTGTAAAACCATTATCTGAGATAAAAAAAATACAAAGAAGGATGTTTTATAGACTTCCTATCTCTTTAGATATAAAGATTAAACATTTAGAAGATGAACAGAAAGAGAGTTCCGATGGACAGTATGTAAACGGAAAACTTATAAAAGCACTTACAAAAGATTTAAGTGGTGGTGGCGTGTGCTTTTTGACTGATGGAGAGTTTGAAAAAGGTACAAAAGTGGTAATAAAAATTAATATAGATAATGAGGAATTGACTTTAAAAGGAGTTGTGCTTAGAAAAGAAAGGCTTGAATCAAAAGCATATAAATACGAATATGCTTGCAAATTTTTTGACGCTCAGGATACGGCTATCGATAAAATTGTAAAGTTTATATTTAAAGAACAACAGAAAATGAGACAAAAAGGAATATTTTAAAGGAGTGAAAAAGTCATGGATATGTCCCAATACCTCAATATGTTTATTGAAGAAACCAGAGACCATATACAAAGCTTAAATGATAATCTATTAAGACTTGAAGAAAATCCAGAGGATAGCCAAGTTATAAATGAGATATTTAGATCTGCTCACACTATTAAGGGTATGGCAGGTACAATGAATTTCACAAGAATGCAAAAGCTTACTCATGCTGTGGAAAATGTACTTTCTGCAGCTCGTGATGGAAATCTTAAAATTAATAGCAATATAATGGATATTCTTTTTAAAGCAGTAGATGCTATTGATACATATCTTGGTACAATTATTGCAACAGAAAAAGAAGGCACTGATGATAATAGTGACCTTATTGATGAATTAAATAGAATTCTTAATGCCCCCAAACCTAATGATGAAAAAAATTTATCTTCTAAAGATTTAAATGAATACGATGAATATTCAATTAGGACAATAAAAAAAGCCTATGAACAAGGCTATAAAGCCTATAAATTTAAGATAGAACTTGATAACGGATGCTTACTAAAATCTGCCCGTGCTTATCTTGTTTTTAAAGCCGCTGAAGAATTTGGAGAAATAATAAAGTCTAATCCATCTGTCCAAGACATCGAAGATGAGAAATTTGATCTTTCTTTTGAGATTATATTAATTAGCAAAGAGAGTATGGATGCAATAAAAAAGAGGCTTTCTTCAATTGCTGAGATAAAAGAGGTTTTAGCTATTTCTATAGAATTAGATGGAATGGATTATAAAGTTGAAGAAAATAGCACACAGGTAGTTCAAGTAGAATCAAAAAAAGAGGAGCAAAAACCAACTTCAAAAGAAGAAAAAGTTTCTTCACAGGCAAAGACAAGCAAAACAGTTAGGGTGGATATTGAAAGATTAGATGTTTTGATGAACCTCGTGAGTGAGCTTATTATCATAAAGAGCCGAATTGATGGTGTTGCAAAACGATACAACGATAGAACATTTGACGAGTCGATTGAATATCTTGAAAGAATTACAACAAGTCTTCATGAAGCTGTTATGAGAGTTAGAATGGTGCCTGTTGAGAGGGTATTCTCAAGATTTCCACGTATGATGAGAGATCTTTCGAGGGAGCTTAATAAAGAGTTTGAACTAATTATCACTGGTGAAGATACAGAGGTTGATAGGACAATAGTTGATGAATTAGGAGATCCATTAATTCATCTTCTAAGGAACTCTGCAGATCATGGGATAGAAATGCCAGAAGAAAGGATTAAAAAAGGAAAACCAAGATCGGGGACAATAAGGCTTGATGCATATCATGATGGGAATAATGTAGTAATCGAGGTATGGGACGATGGAGCAGGAATAGATATAGAAAGAGTTAAAAATAAAGCTATAGAAAAAGGTTTGATAAAAATTGAACAAACAGATTTGACAGAACAAGAAATTATTGATTTACTCTTCTTACCAAGTTTTAGTACAAAAGAAAAGGTTACAAACCTTTCTGGTAGAGGTGTGGGCCTTGATGTTGTTAAAACTAAAATTGAGCAACTTGGTGGAATTGTTGAAGTAAAGACTGAAAAGGATAAAGGGACCAGATTTACTATAAGACTACCATTAACACTTGCAATAATACAAGCACTTCTTGTTAAGGTAAAGGACGAAATGTATGCAATTCCTCTTGCATCAATAAAAGAGATTATTGATATTAACAAAGAGGATATTCAAAGGCTTCAGAAAAATAAAGAGATAATAATGCTTAGAAATCAGGTTATACCAATAAAGAGACTTAGAACAATACTTGATATAGAAGAAGTGGAAGACAAACAAAAAATGATAGTTGTTGTATTAAAGAGAGGGGAAAAACTTACCGGACTTATTGTAGATTCTCTATTAGGGCAGCAGGATATAGTAATAAAGCCATTAGGAAAGTATTTAGAGGATATCAGAATTGTTTCTGGTGCAACAATACTTGGAGATGGAAGTGTTGCAATGATACTTGACCCTAATTTTTTAGGCATTTAGCCTAAATGCAAGGAGTGTGAATATAAATGGAACAATATCTTATTTTTAAGTTATCAACAGAATATTATGGTATATCAATTGAATATTTAGAAAGTATTGAAAGATTAATGCCAATTACAAGGGTGCCAAAAGCAAAAACTTTTGTTAAAGGTGTTATAAACCTAAGAGGTGAAATTGTACCAGTAATTGATTTAAGAGAAAGATTAAACACTGAAATGAAGGAATTTGATGATGATACAAGGATTATTATTATAAACTATAAGAACAATACAAAAGTTGGAATGATAATAGATGAAATACATGATGTTGTATTTTTGAATAAAGAGGATATAGACCCTGTTAGTAAGGATAAAAATGAGTTCCAATTTTTAGTAGCAAAATACAATGATTTATTAATAAATCTTATAAATATTGACGAAATACTATTTGATAAAAAAGAGGAGGTCTAAGCATGGCCTTTTCTTATAATGATGTAAATGATATATATTTAGACGTATTAAGAGAGATAGGAAATATCGGAACAGGGAACGCAGTATCTGCTTTAGCCACTATGATAGGTAAACGTATTGATATGAATGTACCTACTGTAAAGATGATTGATATAACAGAGGTACCTGAGATTTTAGGTGGTGCTGATATCCCAATAGTAGGTATACTACTTAATCTTGAAGGAGATATAGAAGGATTTATTTTGCTTGTACTATCTCAAGCTTCTGCACATGTTTTAGTGAATATGCTCCTTGGCAAATCACTAAATGGATATGAGGAATTTACTGAGATTGAAAAATCTGCACTACAAGAAATAGGGAATATATTAGCAGGTTCATATTTGACTGCATTATCTAAACTTACTAATTTTACAATGTCTCAATCGGTTCCACAATTAGCTGAAGATATGGCAGGAGCAATTCTCTCATTTCCTGCTCTACAGTTTAGTGAATCTGGTGATGTTGCATTGTATATTGAAACAGAAATTTTCGAAAGTGATAGCAAAATTATAGCTGATTTCTTTTTAATACCAACTATAGATTCATATACAAAAATGTTAAAAGCGTTAGGAGTAGCATAAGGGATGATGGATACTATAATAAAAGTAGGAATGGCAGACTTAAATGTAGCACGGGAGCCTGATGCATTAACAACTTTAGGCCTTGGCTCATGCGTAGGAGTATGTTTATATGATACAAAGGCAAAGATTATTGGAATGATACATATAATGTTACCATACAGTAGAGATTCCAAGATTAGCTCAAATCCAGCTAAATATGCTGATACGGGGATTCCACTGCTTTTAAATCAAATGGAAGAGATAGGTGCACAAAAGAAGTTTATGATAGCAAAGTTGGCTGGTGGAGCTCAGATGTTTAATGTTGTAAAGAGTGAGTTTATGAATATAGGTAAAAGAAATGTTGAAGCAGCAAAAGAGGTATTGGATGAAAATGGGATAAAGATTATATCAGAGGATACTGGAGGTAATTATGGTAGGACTATTACTTTTTATTCAACTGATGGGAGATTAGAAATAAAAACAATAGGGAGAGGGGTAAAAATCATCTAAGAGGAGTAGGCAAGCTTGAAAGTAGTTAATATCATTCCGGAATTATTAGCACTTATAGGAGGATTTATTATATTTATTCTTTGTATTAACTTACGAAAATCTGGTGAATATACTTTTATAGTTACTTTTGCTGTATCAGTAGTTCTATATGGAAGTGGTAAAATTATAAAAGATATATTGAAAGATGATGATAAATAGATTTAGGGTAGGGGATTTTTTATGCAAGAGGCTACATTGTGGAAACAGTATATTCAAACAAAAGATCCAAAACTTAAAGAGGAGCTTATTTTAAAATATATGCCTCTTGTTAAAATTATTGCAGGTAGACTTTCATTGTATTTTGGAACAAATGTTGAATATGATGATTTGATAAGCTATGGGACTTTAGGTCTTTTAGATGCGATAGAAAAATATGATGTAAATAAAGGTGTTAAATTTGAAACATATGCATATCTTCGAATAAAAGGAACAATAATAGATAACATCCGTAGTCTTGATTGGGTTCCAAGAAGCATTAGGCAAAAGGCTAAAGAGATAGAAAAGGCATATCAAGACTTGGAAAATGAGGGTAAAAAACCTACCGATCAAGAAGTAGCAAAAAAACTTAATATTTCATTAGAGGAATTATCTAAAATACAAGAAAAAGTCAGTTCAGGCATGATTATATCACTAGATAATTACATTGAACAGAACAGTGAAGTTAAAATAGGAAGTATTTATGATTTTACCAACCAACCAGAGGATTTTATAGAAAATGATGAGCTAAAAAGTATTCTTAAAAAAGAGATTGATAATCTAAATGAAAATGAAAGAATGGTTATTACCTTGTACTATTTTGAAGAGCTTACAGTTAAAGAAATTAGCAAAATTATGGGAATATCTGAATCAAGAGTAAGTCAACTTCATACAAGATCACTTATGAAACTAAGAGGCAAGATTAACCAATACTTTAATTGAAGGTGAAATTATGAATTTAAATAACATAAAAGTTGACATAAAAACAATGGTTACAACAGATAGAATGAAGGCTATGGTTTTATTATTACAATCAGAAAATGGGGTTGATTTGTCTGCCGAAAATGTTAAGCAAGCTTTATCTAAAAATAGAATTGTTTATGGGATTGACGAAGATGCAATAAATAGACTTATTCAAAATCCAGTTTTTGATTCACCAATTGTAGTAGCTAATGGCAAATTTCCACAAAAAGGTATTGATTCAAAAATAATTTATCATTTTGAGATTAAAAAGGACTTGAAACCTAAGGAACTTGAGGATGGGAGAGTTGATTACAAAGATTTAGGAATTGTTCAAAATGTTAGAAAGGATGATATATTAGCTACATTAGTTGATGCAATTGACGGTCAAGATGGGATGGACGTTTTGGGTATTGTTTTAAAGGCTCCAAAACCAAGGAAGTTAGCCTTACCAAGAGGCAAGAATACATATATAAGTGATGCTGGGAAAACACTTAAGGCAGCTTGTGATGGACAAGTGACATTTATCGAAGGAAAAGTTACAGTTTTAAATACATTAGAAATTAATTCAAATGTAGATATTTCCACAGGTAATATAAACTTTGTTGGGAATGTTCATGTCCATGGTAGTGTACTTTCAGGATTTAAGATATTTGCAGAAGGTAATGTTGAGATAGAAGGAATTGTTGAAGCTTCAGAAATAGAAGCAAAGGGCGATGTTATCTTACATAAAGGAATTACTGGAATGGGGAAAGGTAAGGTTACTGCTGGTAATAATATTTTTGCAAAGTTTATTGAAAACGCCTATGTATCTGCTAAAAACGATATACAAGCAGAGGCAATTGTAAATAGTACAGTGAACTGTGGTAACAAACTAATACTAATAGGGCGAAAGGCATCAATTGTTGGTGGTGTTTGCAAGGTTGGGAAAGAGGTTGATGCAAAGGTAATTGGATCACTTTTATCTACTACTACTGAGATAGAGGTTGGGATTGACCCACTGATGCTTGATAGATATCACACAATTAAAAAAGAAATACAGGAGCTAAAAGAAAATATTAAAAAATGTGATCAGGGTATAGAAGTTCTCAAAAAATTAGAAGCAGTAAATATGTTAACAGATGACAAAAAAGAGATGTTAGCTAAATTTACGCGTTCCAAGATTATTTCAAATGAAAGATTACAATCGTTAACTAAAGAATTTGAAGATATTGAAAAGAAGTTAGATGAAAGAAACGAGGGTATTATTAAAGTATCTGAAGTTATATATCCAGGCACCAAAATTACTATTGGAACAGTATGCAAATATATTAAAGAAGAGATGAAATTTTGTAAATTTTACAGAGATGAAGCCGATATAAAAGTTGAACCCTACAAATAATTTGAGGTGTTTATTATGAATCTAAGACCTATTGATGCTAAGATACTTCTTCCAAAATCAACAGAGGTTTCACAGATAGTTTATGCAGAGCAACAGAAAGAAAATTTGCAAAAACAAGATTTGATTCATAAAAATCAAAATAGGATAGATAATAATTTAAAAAGTATACATGCAAAAGATGAGGTAAGCCAAGTTAAAATAAATGAAAAGCAGAAAGAACAAAATCAAAAAAAGAAGAAAGAAGAGAAAAAAAAGAAGGGCTTTGATATTAGAATTTAGAGAGGTTTAACTTATGGATGGATATATTATCTTATCAATATTTTTTGGGATTACTATAATAGTATTTGCTCTTTTTTCAATAAAAAAGGATCTTGAAAAAGGTGAAAAAATTATTTTACAAAGTGAATATAACATAAATAGATTGGATAATCTTCTTAAGGAAGCAAATGAAACAATTGAAGAGATTGATGCCTTTGGAGAATATATTGTTGATAGAATAGAAAATAAAACAAAATGGGCATTAGAAATGCTGAGCACGGTAACAAAAGAAAATCAAGTAAAAAAACAAGATGAGATTTCAACTGAAGTTAATAATATTGAAAAGCAGTATACTTCTCAAAATGAAGTAAAGAACATGGGAAAAGTTGATGAAGATACAAAGAAAGAAAGCATGCCTGAAATAAAAGTGAGTAAGATTGAAGAAAAGTACAAAAAGGTATTAGATCTTTACCAAAGTGGAATGGATATAGATCAAATTGCAAGTAAACTTTCACTTGGCAAAGGTGAGGTAAGGCTTGCTATTAGAATAATGGGAGGCAAAGATAAGTGAAAGGATATAAATTGATTCTTTTAGGGATTGGCATAGGGTGGATACTATGTTCAATCTTTTTTTATATAATATTCAAAAATGATATCTCATATAGACAAGGAAATTTACAGAATACCATCCGGATTTATACAACAGATAATTTAAATGAATTTGCTGATGCACTTTTTAGGAACTCTGTAATTCAAGATAGAAATTCATTTATTGGATATGTTAAAAGCCATAAATTGCAATATAAGATTATAAAAGATAAGAATGTAACCTTTGACAAAGGCATGACATATGATGAAATCTTAGATGCAGTTTATAATAGTCAATGAGAGGCAAAGCCTCTCTTTTTTTATAAAATATATTGACTATCAGTCAATTTTGATTATAATAATAAATGTAATAAATGACTAATAGTCATAATTTTTGGAGGTGACATAAGTGAAAAACTTTGGATTTTTTGTTGCGAAACATAAAAAACTTATTGTTCTAATAGCTATATTACTACTAATTCCAGCATTATATGGCTTTTTTACTACAAAGATAAACTATGATATCTTAACCTATCTTCCGAAAAACCTGGATTCTATGAAAGGACAAGAGATATTAGACAAGGACTTTAAACAGGCATCATTATCAATGCTAATAGTTCAAAATAACAATCCAAATTATATTAAAAAAATAAAGGATAAAATTTCAAAAGTTAATG
The DNA here is from genome assembly GCA_041320695.1 of Caldicellulosiruptoraceae bacterium PP1. Lineage (NCBI taxonomy): Bacteria > Bacillati > Bacillota > Caldicellulosiruptorales > Caldicellulosiruptoraceae > Caldicellulosiruptoraceae bacterium PP1. Next base: position 38,921 of record JBGGOQ010000012.1, read on the forward strand.
GGGTTGATAAGGTAATCTGGATTGATGATATTGTTGATAATTCAATACCTAATGACATGTTACCAGAGGAGATTAGATCAACATTTTATAGTTCTGATTCTACTCTTTTACTAATTAAGTTTTTGGATTCCCCATCATCAGCGTCTACTCAAAAAGCGATTGGGGAAATCAGAAAAATCATGGATAAAAGTTCATATCTTAGTGGAATGTCAGCAATTATAAAAGATACAAAGGATATTTCGGATAGAGAAACACCTATTTATGTTATTATTGCTGTTGTTTTTTCATTTATTTTATTAACTTTTACTATGGAATCACCTATTGTTCCATTCATATTTTTGTTATGTATCGGTATAGCAATTATATATAACTTAGGATCTAACAGATTTTTAGGACAAATATCTTATGTAACAAAATCACTTGCAGCGGTTTTACAGCTTGGTGTTACAATGGACTTTTCAATATTCTTACTTCATAGGTTTGAAGAGGAAAAGAAAAAATTCCAAGATACAAATGAAGCAATGGCAGAGGCCATTTCAAAGACAATTGTAGCAATTGGAAGTAGTGCTGCAACAGCTGTTGCCGGTTTTTTAGCACTTTGTGTTATGAAACTAAAGCTTGGAGTAGATATTGGTATTGTAATGGCAAAAGGGGTATTCTTAGGGGTTCTTTCAACAATTACTATACTTCCTGCCTTTATTCTTCTGTTTGATAAGCTGATAGATAGGGTTAAGATGATTAATATTCTTCCAACATTTAATAAGACAGCACAATTTGTTTCTAAATTCTATCATCTTTTAGTAGCCTTGATGATTCTTCTGATACTTCCTGCAATATATGGTGCAAACAATACAAAAGTATATTACAATCTTATTGATTCATTACCAAAAACATTGAAATCTGTTGAAGCTACTGACAAATTGAAAAAAGACTATAATATGACAACAACTCATATGATTATTGTAAAGGATAATATTTCTAATGGAAGTATAAATAAAATGTGTTCTGAAATTGAAAATGTGAGTGGTGTTACCAAGGTTTTAGCATTTGAGAAATTTGTTGGTGGAGGCATTCCATCAAGTTTTATTCCTGAAACATTAAAAGAAAACTTTGAAGCCAATGGTTATAAGCTTATATTAGTTAATTCTTTATATAAGGCTGCAACAAATGAGGCTAATATACAGATTGATAGGATAAATAAAATAATAAAAAAGTACTCAAAGGAATCAATTGTTGCTGGTGAAGGAGCTTTAACAAAGGATTTAGTTGAAATAGCTAAGGTTGACTTCAAGAGGGTAGATTTTGTATCAATAATTGCAATATTCTTAATAATCTTACTTACATTTAGATCTATATCAATACCAGTTATTTTAGTTGGCTCAATAGAACTTGCAATATTTATAAATATGTCGATACCATATTATACAAACAAGATAATACCTTTTATTGCTTCAATTGTTATTGGGACAATACAATTAGGGTCCACAGTAAACTATGCAATATTATTAACAACAAGATTTAGAGAGGAGTTAAGAAATGGGCTAGACAAGATTGAAGCAATTAAGGTTGCAATTTCTGCATCATCACGGTCAATTGTAACAAGTGCATTAGCATTTTGTTTATCTACATTATCAGTTGCTATTGTTGCACAGATTGATATGATAAAAACCCTTTGTTTGATGCTATCACGTGGTGCACTTATAAGTATGTTTGTAATAATCTATTTGTTACCAGCCTTATTAGTTCTTTTTGAAGGGCTTATAAGTAAAACAACACGTGGCTGGCAAAAAACTATAAAAGAAGAATATGAAACGGTATAATAAAATAAGGAGGGATTTTTATGAAAAAAAAATTAATAAGGGCATTATCAACAATGTTGGTATTTTCATTTTTAACTACTGTTGTGTTTGCAAATACAAATATTAAAAAGGATGAAACAGTTTATGCTATCTTAGATCCAGATGGAAATGCAAAAGAATGTATTGTTACAGATTGGATTCATTCTGACCTTCCTAATATAACTATTGATGATAAATCGAATCTTACTAATATTGTTAATCTTAAAGGTGAGCAAAATCCTATTATAGATGGTCAAAATCTTAAGTGGAATTTAGAGGGTAATGACTTGTTCTATCAAGGTAATGCACCATTAAATTTACCTTTTAGCATTAAAGTAAGATATTTTTTAGATGGCAAAGAGATTTCATACAAAGAGTTGTTAGGTAAAAGCGGGCATTTGAAAATAACTATTAATGTTATTAATAACCTTAAAAAAGATGTTTTAATTAAAAATGAAAGAAGGACAATCTACATTCCATTTAGTGTAGCATGCCTTTTAAATATGCCAGTTGACAAATTCAAAAATGTAAAATCAAACTTTGGGCAATTAATTTCAGATGGGAATAATCAAGCAGTAGCTTCAGTGCTTTTCCCAGGATTAAAAGAAAGCCTAAGTCTTTCTGATGAATTTAATAAGATAATAGATTTACCTAATAGTATTTCTATTGAATCTGATGTTAAAGATTTTGAACTTGGTTCAATATACTTTACAGTTGTTAATAAGGTTCCTACGCTTGATAATCTTAAAACAGACTCACTCGATGAATTTAAAAAAGGAATTGAAGATCTTAAGGATGCAAGCAATAAATTAGCAGAAGGTTCAGTTACACTTAGCAATGGTCAAAAGGAATTTAATTTAAACCTTTCAAAGTTTGTAGATGGACTTAATAAACTTACAGCTGCATCTAAAGAATTAAAGGATGGGACAACTAACTTATCAAAAGGTATAGATGAAGCCAATAAAGGTGCATTACAGCTTAAAAATGGTATTGATGAACTAAAAACAAACTCACCCAAGCTAATTGGTGGGATTAAGGACTATACAGATGGTGTTTATAAATTTGTTTATGGTTCACAAACCCTTAATGATTCAACATCTAAGCTTCTTGATGGTGTTAATATTTTAGGACAAAAGCAAAATGAACTTACACAAGGACTTAAGCAGTCATTAGATGCAACAACAGCAATAAAAAATGGACATAGCCAATTAAATGAAGGTGTTGCTAATCTTGATTCAGGGATAGAACAAATTCTAAATGGTAAAAAGAAAGAGCTTGAAGGGATAAACTTACTTATCTCTGGTATAGATACCATTCAAAAGATGATAGAACCTCTTAAGAATGTTCAATTAATTGCTGATGCTATGAACAAGTTAGATGCTGCTTTGCAAAAAGAGAAGGAAGGGCTGCAAAACTTAGTTGTTTCAAGCAATGCTATGATTGAAGGATTAAATAAATTATCACTTGGTGCAAAGCAGGTAAAGGAAGGTTCAGAAAAGATTAATACAAGTTTGAGTCAGCTTGAAAATGGAAATAAGAAGCTGTATGAAGGTTCTTTGGCTATTTCACAAAACATGAATCTAATATCTGAAAATGTAAGTAAGATTGAACAAGGACAAAAACAACTTAATGAAAATGGTAAAAAACTAATTGCTGGTGGTAATTTGATAAATAGTAACATATCTTCATTAGGAAATGGATTTGATAAATTATCTCAAGGAGCAAATAAATTATCAAATGGTATGCAACAATTAAATAATGGCTTTATGCAGTACAAGAATGGGTTTGAAAAGTTTTATGAAAATTTAAATCTTTTGAATGACAAATCAAAGCTTTTATTAGATGGTTCAAAAAAACTAACAGAAGGTTCAAAAACTTTAAGTGATAATATTGAGAAGTTTAATAAAGAAGGTATTGATGAGCTTTATAAAAAATCTCAAGAACTAACTGTTGGGCTTGATAAGGTAAAAATACTAAAAGATGAACTTATTAAATTTTCAAATGAATACAAAACATATACAGGCATAAGTGATGGAATGAATGGAGAAGTAAAATTTGTAATAAAAACAGAAGAATTAAAGAAGGAAGAAAAAGCTACAAATGAAAAGCCACAAGCAACACAAGAAAAGAAACTCACATTCTGGCAGTGGCTAAAAAAACTTCTTCACATAGGAGCATAATAACATTAGTGCAAGCTCCCATGCGAGCCAGTGGGGAAGGTTCCCCACTGGCTCACTGGCTAATATAGGTACTGTTTTTTTTGTCCACAATATGATAAGCTATATCTAATATTACTTTGGTCGAGGGTATTGTGGAATGCTTGATGAACTATATAGTATTATGCCAGTTATTGTTAAGACTATTGAAAGAGTACATGATAATTCCTGGTCAATGGATTACAACGAGCATGAGAACTATGAATTTGTTTATGTCAAAAAAGGCCAACTTAGGTTTACCATAATAGATGAAACAGTAAACCTAAAAAACGGTGAGATATTAATAATAAAGCCAAATACAAGGCATAAGTTTGAGGTTATAGGGAATATTAAAGCAGAATTTATAGTTTTAGGATTCCATATAAAGGAATCATATAGGCTCAAAATGAACCAACTTTATGAAATTTATGGCTTTATATTTGAAATTGATAAACATAAGCAAAGCTATTATAATCTCAAAGTTCGAAAAAAAAGTGATGTTTTCTTATGCTTGGAACATATGTTGAATGAGGCAAAAAATAACAAAGAAAGTGTTTTGCAACATCTAAAGATACTTGAGCTATTTGTTTACATAACTCGTGAGGTTAAAAAGTTTAGCAATAAAGCACTTCAGGACAGCACAATGATAGCAAAAGAGGTTAAAAAAATTATAGATGAGAACTATCAAGAGGATCTGCGTATAGGAATGATTGCACGTCAATATTACATATCAGAAAGTGCATTGTGTAGAATTTTTAAAAAAGAGTTCAAAATGCTACCTAAAGACTATTTATTATCAAAAAGGATTGAAAAGGCGAAAGAGTATCTTTTGAATGGGAACCTAAAAATAGGGGAGATTGCACTTATTTGTGGTTTTTCAAGTATTCAAAGATTTAATGATATATTTAAAAAATATATTGGTGTAAGCCCAAGACAATACAGAAACAAACAAAACTAAAGAGTAATTTAGATAATTAAAGAAAAATAAAGAAAATGAAAGTAAAATAAAATAAATAACAAAGAAATCAAAAAAAAATTAATAATATTGACGAAAATGAGGAAAAATAAGACTTGATATATAAAGGAAGAATATACTATATTAAATAATGTAATTAGCACTCATCATTAATGAGTGCTAATAAAAAATTCTAAGAGGAGGGTGTATTTAGACATGGTTATTAGACCTCTAGGAGATAGAGTAATAGTTAAATTCAAAGAAAAAGAAGAGGTTACAAAGAGCGGTATTGTTCTTCCTGATACAGTTAAAGAAAAACCACAAATCGCAGAAGTTATCGAAGTTGGTCCAGGTGGACTTGTTGATGGACAAAAGGTTGAAATGGTAGTTAAAAAAGGAGACAAAGTTATCGTAAGCAAATATGCAGGAACAGAAGTTAAACTTGATAATCAAGAATTCACAATTATTAGACAAGATGATATTCTTGCAGTAGTAGAAGACTAATTAATATAAGGAGGGAATTTAAATGGCAGCAAAAATGATTTCATTTGATGAAGAAGCAAGAAGGGCACTCGAAAGAGGTGTTAATAAGCTTGCTGATACAGTTAAAGTTACACTTGGACCAAAAGGAAGAAATGTTGTATTAGAAAAGAAATTTGGAGCACCACAAATTGTTAATGATGGTGTTACAATTGCAAAAGAAATTGAACTTGAAGATCCATTTGAAAATATGGGTGCACAAATTGTTAGAGAAGTTGCATCAAAGACAAATGACATTGCAGGTGACGGTACAACAACAGCTACATTACTTGCACAAGCAATGATTAGAGAAGGTCTTAAGAACGTTGCAGCAGGTGCAAATCCAATCATCTTAAGAAAAGGTATCCAAAAAGCTGTTGATGCAGTTGTTGAAGAAATTAAGAAAATGAGCAAAAAAGTTAGAGGAAAAGAAGATATTGCTTATGTTGCATCAATTTCAGCTGGTGACGAAGAAATTGGCAAGCTAATAGCTGATGCTATGGAAAAGGTTACAAACGATGGTGTTATCACTGTTGAAGAATCAAAAACAATGGGAACAACTCTTGAAATTGTTGAAGGTATGCAATTTGACAGAGGATATGTTTCAGCTTACATGGTAACAGATACAGAAAAAATGGAAGCTGTATTAGATGACCCATATATCCTAATTACTGATAAGAAGCTTTCAACAATCCAAGATATCCTTCCACTTCTTGAAAAGATTGTTCAACAAGGTAAGAAGTTATTGATAATTGCTGAAGATGTTGAAGGCGAAGCATTAACAACACTTGTTGTTAACAAACTAAGAGGAACATTGCAATGCGTTGCTGTAAAAGCACCAGGCTTTGGTGACAGAAGAAAAGCAATGCTTCAAGATATAGCAATCCTAACAGGTGGTCAAGTAATTTCAGAAGAGCTTGGACTTGATCTAAAAGAAACAAAGATCAATCAATTAGGTCGTGCAAGGCAAGTCAAAGTTCAAAAAGAAAATACAATTATTGTTGATGGTGCTGGCGATCCAAGCGAAATCAAGGCAAGAATTCAATCAATCAAGAAACAAATTGAAGAAACAACATCTGATTTTGATAGAGAGAAACTTCAAGAAAGACTTGCAAAACTTGCTGGTGGTGTTGCAGTAATCCAAGTTGGTGCTGCTACTGAAACAGAAATGAAAGAAAGAAAACTAAGAATTGAAGACGCTTTAGCTGCAACAAGAGCTGCAGTTGAAGAAGGTATTGTTCCCGGCGGTGGAACAGCATTAATTAATGCTATCCCAGCAGTTGAAAAGCTAATCGAAACACTTTCTGGCGATGAAAAAACAGGTGCTACAATAGTTAAGAAGGCTTTAGAAGAACCAGTTAAACAAATTGCTCAAAATGCTGGTCTTGATGGCTCTGTAATTGTTAACAAAGTAAAAGAAAGCCCAGCAGGTGTAGGCTTTGATGCTCTACATGAAAGATTTGTTGATATGATCGAATCTGGTATTGTTGACCCAACAAAGGTTACAAGAACAGCAATCCAAAATGCTGCATCAGCTGCTGCTATGCTTCTTACAACAGAAGCTGTTGTTGCTGAAAAGCCAGAAAAAGAAAAACCAGCTCCAGCACCAGCTATGCCTGATATGTACTAATATGAATAAAAATAAAGGCTGCTATTTGGCAGCCTTTATTTTTTTATGTATAATATAATTAACAAACTTTTATCTATAAAACAATTGAATAAAAAAGGATGTTTTAGATGTACAAACTTGTAGCACTTGACCTTGATATGACGCTTTTAAACAAAGACAAAAAGATATCCACAGAAAACATTAAAGCAGTTCAAGAAGCTTATAATAATGGGATTTACATAGTTCTTTGTTCCGGGAGGATACTAAAAGGTGTTTTGCATTTTGCTAAGCTTCTTTCAATCGACCATCCAATAATTGGTTGTAACGGTGCAATTGTTAAAGATATAAAACATGACAAAGAGATCTTTTTCATGGGGATTGATAAAAATAGCTGTACAGACATCTTTGAAATCTGTAAAAAAGAAGAGATCTATTTTCATTATTACACAAAAAACACAATGATAGCATGTGAACTAAATTATTCAGCTAAGTTTTACTTTGAAAAAAACAAGGAACTTCCCGAAGAAGATAGGGTAGAAATAATAATAAATGATGATATTGAATACCTCTATAACAATCCCGAAGGTGTTTCAAAATTTGTAATAACAGATAATGACCCAGAAAAGGTAGACTATGTTAGAAGCCTTATTGATAAAAATGTAAAAGATATTGAAACAACAAAATCGGATATTAATATCTTAGAAGTAATGAAAAAAGGGGTTAACAAAAGGAAAGGGCTTGAAAAACTTTGTAACTATCTTGGTATAAATAGAGAAGAGGTTGTTGCAATTGGTGACAATGAAAATGATATAGAGATGATTGAATTTGCAGGCTTTGGTGTAGCAATGGGCAATGCAATTGATGAATTGAAAGAGAAAGCTGACTTTATAACTTCAAACTATTGGGAGGATGGTGTAGCTGAGGCTATAAGATATGTTTTGAGGGGGAGATAAAATGTCAAAGGTTGTATTATTAGAGTGTCAAGACTATGACAGTGACATCATAAAGGAGAAACTTTTATATGCTTTTAGATTACTTAATATTGACCTTAATAAATTCCAAAGCTTTTTATTAAAGCCCAACCTACTTATGAAAAAAAAGCCGGAGGAGGCTACTACAACACATCCTGCTGTTGTAAAAGCTATAGGAAGTATTTTAATGGATCTTAAAAAGGATGTTGTTCTTGCTGATAGTCCGGGAGGCCCATATACACAAAGAAGGTTAGAAGGTGTTTACACTGCTTCGGGATTAAAAAATGTATGCGATGAACTTGGTATTAAGCTAAATTATGATATATCCTCAAGTGTATTAAGGTATAATAAAGGTGTAATGTTAAAAAACATTGATCTAATAAAACCTTTTTTTAATTCACAAGCCTTAATATCTCTTGCAAAATTAAAAACACACAGAATGGCAATATATACTGGTGCTGTTAAAAATCTCTTCGGACTTATACCGGGTGGGAAGAAGGCTGAGATGCACTTTAAATATCAAGAAGTTGACAGATTCATGGATATGCTTTTAGACATTCTTGAAGCAACAAGACCAATTCTTGGAATAATAGATGGAATAGTTGCTATGGAAGGAGAAGGTCCATCAGCAGGTAATCCAAAAAAACTTAATGTGCTAATTGTGTCTGATGATTTATTAGCAGCCGATTATATAGCATGCAAGATTATTGGTCTTGATATTGAAAGAGTTCCTTTACTCAGAGTAGCTGAGGATAGAGGCTTGTTAGAAGTGAATAATATTGAGGTTATTGGAGATAATATTGACCATTTTATTGCAAAAGATTTTAAGATTCCAGACAGCAGTGGAATTTCGTTTTTAGAAAACAGAATTCCCCAACCTATAAAAGATGCTCTAAATAACCTTATGACACCCAAACCTGTATTTAACAGAAACCATTGCATTGGTTGCAAAGAATGTTTTAATGCTTGTCCTGCCCAAGCTATCGAAATGAAAGAACGAAAGGCATATGTGGATTTATCAAAATGTATAAAATGCTATTGCTGCCATGAGTTATGTCCTGCTAAAGCAATTACTATTAAAAGGTCATTTTTGTTTGAAAAGATATTAAAGTAAAGTACGTATATGAAAGGAGGAAGCTGTGTTAAAAAACACAGCGTAACAATATGAATGTTGAATACATTAACCCATTCATATTAGCAAGCCAACAAGTTCTTAAACAAATTGCTAATATTGATCTTACTCTGGGGAAGGTATTTATTAAGGAAACAACATATCAGGTTGATCAGATTGTAGTTATTATAGGAATGACAGGGACAATTAAAGGCCAAGTTAACTTCTGTATGAATAAAGATACAGCTCTTTATATTGCTTCACAGATGATGGGGGGATATCTGGTAGCAGAGTTTGATGAGATTGCAAAAAGTGCAATTGGTGAGATGGCTAATATGATAATGGGTAATACATCAACCATATTTTCGCAAAAGAATATAATGATAGATATAACACCACCTTCTATTCTTATGGGTGAAAATATGGTAATTAGCCTTTCTCATATGGTAAATATTTGTGTGCCACTTCATATGAACAATGGCCATAAGATTGATATGGACGTAGCAGTTATAGAATAATATCGAAAGGGGAAGAATATTACAAAAGATGGCAATAAATATTGTATTGCATGAACCAGAAATTCCATACAATACAGGCAATATAGCCAGGACTTGTGCTTGCACAGGTAGTAAGCTTCATTTGATTGAACCTCTTGGATTTTCAATAGAGGATAAATACTTAAAAAGAGCAGGACTTGATTATTGGCAGTATTTAGATATAAAGATTTATAAAGATCTTAATCACTTTTTTGAACAAAACAGGGATGCCAATATATTTTATTTTTCAACAAAAGGGAAACAGGACTATACAAAAGCAACATATTTAGATGGATGCTATCTAATGTTCGGTAAAGAGACAGCAGGGCTTCCAAAATGGCTTATTGAACAAAATATCCATAAAACTTTTAGAATACCAATGATAAGCGATGTAAGGTCATTAAATCTTTCAAATGCAGTTGCAATAGTTTGCTATGAGGCTTTACGTCAGCTTGGTTTTCCTCAAATGGTATAAATTATTTTAAGGAGAGATCATATATGGGTGTTACAATAGTTACTGATAGCACGGCTGATTTAAGCCTTGAGATGCTAAATTCGTATGGAATTAGAATGGTACCTTTAACTGTTTACTTTGACGAAGAAAGCTACAAAGATTGGATAGAACTAAAACCACTAGAGTTTTATGACAAGCTTGATAAAAGCGTTAACCTTCCAAGGACATCTCAAGTGAACCCAGACCAGTTTATTGAAATATACAAAGAGGAACTTGAGAAAGGCAATGAAGTTGTTTCAATACATCTTTCGTCAAAGCTTTCAGGCACATATAATTCTGCTTGCATTGCAAAGGATATATTAGAAAGTGACAAAATATATCCAATAGATGGAAGAACAGCATCCATTGGGACAGGTGTTTTGGCAGTTTTAGCAAAAAGGATGGCAGATATAGGGAAATCAGCACAGGAAATTGCACAATATATAGAAGAAAAAAAGAAAAATATCAGACACATATTTGCAGTTGAGACATTGGAATACCTCAAAAAAGGTGGAAGAATAAGTCCAGCTAAAGCAACACTTGGGAATATCTTAAATATAAAACCTATTCTTCACCTTGTTGATGGCGTTGTCGAGCCTTTTGACAAGGTAAGAGGTATGAAGAGAGCCTTACCAAGAATAATTGAAGAGGTAAAGAATAAAGGGCTTGATTTAACTAATCAGCTTTGTGGATTTTCATATGCAGGTGAACTTAGTGATGCTGAAGAATATTTAAACACAATAAAAAAAGAGCTAAATCCCAAAGAGGTTATCTTTACACAGATAGGAAGTGTAATTGGAACATATGTTGGCAGAGGGACAATGGCTTTTATATTTTTTGAAGAATAATTAAATGAGGTGCAACAGAAATTGATAGTAAAAGACAAGGTATTTGATGTACTATTTAATGTAGAAAGACCAGGAAGATATACTGGAAATGAAATAAATATGGTAGTAAAGGACAAAGACAAGGTTGATGTCAGATTTGCTTTCTGTTTTCCTGATCTTTATGAGATAGGAATGTCTCATTTAGGACTAAAGATTTTATACCACATGCTTAATGAAAGAGAAGATATCTACTGTGAAAGGGTATTTTTACCTTGGTTTGACATGCAAGAGATAATGAAGAAAAACCAAATACCCATATTTAGCTTAGAGACATATTCAACAATTGATGAGTTTGATATTATAGGATTTACACTACAATATGAAATGAGCTATACAAACCTTCTTAAGGTGTTAGAATTAGGTAATATTCCACTAAGAAGCAGTCAAAGGGATGAAAACTATCCCATTGTGATAGCTGGGGGACCATGCAGTTTTAATCCTGAACCTCTATCATCATTTATTGACCTTTTTGTATTAGGCGAAGGTGAAGAGGTTACATTAGAGCTTATTGATTTATACAAAGACTATAAACAAAAGAAATACAAAAAAGAAGAGTTTTTGATAAAAGCATCACAAATTGAAGGGATATATGTTCCATCACTTTATGATGTTTTATATACAAAGGAAGGAACAATAAAAAGCATAACTCCAAAATATAGTGGAATTCCTAAGATAGTAAAGAAAAGAATTATAAAAAATCTTGAGAATGTTTATTTTCCACAAAAGATGATAACCCCTATTATTGAGGTTGTTCACGATAGGGTAACCTTAGAAATCTTTAGGGGTTGTGCAAGAGGATGCAGATTTTGCCAGGCTGGATATATTTATAGGCCAGTTAGATTTAAAAACAAAGAATCACTAAAAGCAACAACAATTAATTTGATAAAAACCTCTGGCTCAAATGAGGTGTCATTAAGCTCGCTTTCAACAAGTGATTACCCAGATGTTGAACTTCTTGCAAGAGATATATTAAGGGAGATTGAACACAAAAAGGTAAATCTTTCGCTACCATCATTGAGGCTTGATTCAACAACTTTGGAACTATTAAGAGAAATAGACAAAGTAAGAAAGCCAACACTTACATTTGCACCAGAAGCTGGAACACAAAGGCTTAGGGATGTAATAAACAAAAACATAACAGAAGATAATATATTCTCAACAATACAAACAGCCTTTGAAATGGGATTTGGCAATGTAAAACTCTATTTTATGTTGGGGCTTCCAACTGAGACAGATGACGATATTTTAGGCATATATGATATTGCAAAAAGGATAAAAGACATTTATACAAAAACAGCAAAAAGATTTAGGCTAAGCCTTGGGATATCAACATCATTTTTTGTTCCAAAAGCACACACACCTTTTCAATGGGAAGGACAGATTACAATTGAAGAGATGCAAAGAAAAGCAAGATTCTTAAAAGAAAAATTGAAAAAAATAAAAGGTGTTGATTACAGTTATCATGATTATTACCTCTCAAAGATGGAAGCGGTATTTTCAAGGGGAGACAGAAGGCTTGATGTAGTTTTAGAAAATGCCTTGAAATTAGGTTGCCAATTTGACAACTGGAGCGACTACTTTGATTTTTCAAAATGGGAAGAGGCTTTCAAAAATGCAGGAGTAGACTATTCATTCTACTCAGATAGAATAAGGGACCATGATGAGATTCTCCCGTGGGACATTATTGATAGCGGTGTTGACAAAGAATTCTTGATAAAAGAACATAAAAAGTCAAAGGAAGCAAAAACAACACCATCATGTTTTGACAAATGTTCTCTATGCGGTGCTACAACATTCAAAGGAGGAATATGTTTTGCCAAGGTATAGATTTTATTTTACACGGGAGAGGGAGCAGTCATTTATATCTCATCTTGATATGATGAGACTTATGGAAAGAACATTTAGGATAGCTGATATTAAGCTTAAATTTTCAGAAGGCTTTAATCCACACCCTAAAATTACTTTTATACTTCCTATGTCTGTTGGTTTATCTACAAAAGGGGATATTTTTGAGATTGAGTTAGATCAAGAGATAACTGATGAAAAGATTGATACTATTAATAATATACTTCCAAAAGGTATCAGAATATTGAAAATAGAAAATGCTATTAATAAAATAGAAGTAAATGGTTTTATTAGCAGAGTTGTAACAAATTCAGAGCCTTTTAATAAAAATCTTTTTTTAAAATTTTTGGAAGGTGATATTATAATAATAAAAAAAGATAAACCAAAAAATGCAAAAGAATTTATTAATACTGCAGATGTTATATTTGATAAGTATACTGAATTTCTTTTTGATATTAGAGTAATAAAACAAAGCTTTATAAAGCCAGAGGAGATTGTAAAAAAATTCATAGAAGACTTTAATATTAACTCAAGTATTTTATATGTAATTAGGGAGAAAATAAATTTTCAAAGGGGGATATGATGTTTTGTGAGATAATTGTTGATGTAAGGTTTGACCAAACGAGAGTGGCTCTTTTGGAGGACAAGGAACTTGTAGAGGTATACATCGAAAGAGAGAACTCAAAGAGCATTGTAGGCAACATCTACAAAGGTGTTGTTGAAAACATCTTACCTGGTATGGAGGCAGCATTTATTGATATTGGCCTTGAGAAAAATGCCTTTTTATATCTGGGTGATATGAATAGAATAGAGTTTTCGGATAATGAGGATGTTATAGAATTAAAAGAGATTCCGACAGCTTTAAGGGTAGGACAAGAGCTTGTTGTTCAGGTTGTGAAAGAGGCTTATGAACAAAAAGGCCCGAGAGTTACAACACAAATAACACTTCCGGGGAGGTACTTAGTGTTACTTCCAAACACAGACTATGTGGGAATCTCAAAGAGGATAGAGAATGAAGAAGAGAAAAACAGGTTAAAAAAGATAGCTCATCAAATTAAGCCCAAAGGCATGGGGCTAATTGTTCGAACTGTTGCAGAAGGAAAATCACAAGAAGATTTAGCAATGGATTTAGATTTCTTGTTGAAGATTTGGGAAAGGGTGAAACAAAGAAGCACATCATCAGCACCGGTATTGATACACAAGGATTTAGATTTGATTTTTAAATCAGTAAGAGATGTATTTACAAATGAAGTTGACAGATTTGTAATAAACGATAGAAAACAGTACAACAAGGTTGTTGAGTTTTTATCAACCTTTGCACCAAACTTAAAGAGTAAGGTGGAATATTTTAATCTATCTGCTGATATCTTTGAATATTTTGGGATTGAGCAAAAGCTGTTAAAGGCATTGTCTAAAAAGGTTTGGTTAAAAAGTGGAGGGTATATAATAATTGACCAGACAGAAGCATTAACAGTAATAGATGTAAATACAGGTAAATTTACAGGGAAAAATGATGTTTCTGAAACTATATTAAAAACAAATTTGGAAGCAGCAGTTGAAATAGCAAAACAGATACGACTAAGAGATATAGGTGGTATTATAATTATCGACTTTATTGACATGAGGCATCAAGAACATCAAAAACTTGTGTTAGATACATTTAAAGAAGCAGTCAAAAAGGATAAAACTAAGACTGTAATTGTAGGTATTACACCACTTGGACTTGTTGAGATGACTCGTAAGAAAGTTCGACAAAGGCTATCATCTGTAATGATGGAAGATTGTCCTTATTGTGGTGGTACAGGGAATATATTTTCAAGAGAGGCAACTGCATTCAGAGTGTTAAAAGAAGCTGAGTGGTATTGCAAAAATAAAGTAGAAAAGAATATATTTATTGAGATTCACCCAAAGGTATGTGATGTTTTGAGAAAGGATGATAAAGATAAGTTTAAGGAATTAGAAGAAAAATATCAAAAAAAGATATATCTTAAGGTATCAAGCAATATTCACATAGATAGCTTTGAGATACAAGCAATAAATGATGAGGATCACTATATGGCACTTTGTAAAGCACTTTATGAGGGTGATGAGGTTTTAGCCTTTGTAGAAGAGGTAAATGACTACAACAAGAGCAATGCCAATGCTTATGTAAATCAAAACAAGATTGAGCTTGAGAATGCAGCAAATCTAATTGGTGAAAAGGTTTTTGTGAAAATTGAAAAGATTTTTTCTACTGAATCTAAAGGGAAAATACTTGAGATATGTGAAGATAAGGAAAAAGAATCAGCTTCCTTTTAAAATAGTTGAAAAATTTTCTACATTTTAATAAAATATAAGAGCAAAAATTTTAACTGGAGGGAATTTAATGATAGAAGCAGGCGATTTTCGAAGAGGATTAACAATAGAATACGAAGGGCAGATCTTTCAGGTAGTTGAATTCTTACATGTAAAACCTGGAAAAGGAGCTGCTTTTGTTAGAACAAAACTTAAGAATATAAAGACAGGTGCAGTTTTAGAAAAGACATTCAGACCAGATGAAAGAATGCCTCAAGCTCATATTGAAAGAAAAGAAATGCAATATCTTTATAATGACGGAGAATTATACTACTTTATGGATATAGAAACATATGAACAGATTGCCTTAAATAAAGACCTCATTGGAGATGCATTAAAGTTTGTAAAAGAAAACATGAATGTTATTGTTCTTTCACACAATGGTTCAGTTTTTGGAATTGAGCCACCAAGATTTGTTGAGCTTGAAATTATTGATACAGAGCCAGGCTTTAAAGGTGATACAGCAAGCAACACAACAAAGCCAGCTAAGGTTGAAACAGGAGCAATCATTCAAGTTCCATTATTTATAAATGTTGGTGACAAGATAAAGATTGATACAGAATCAGAAGAATATCTATCAAGGGTATAATTAATATTTTTAGGGTAAATATATCTTATAGAATTTTTTTTGAATTTTAGGAGGATTAAAATGGAAAACCTATATGAAAAGGTGGCATACTTAAGAGGTCTTGCTGATGGGCTTGGTATAAATGAGGAATCAAAAGAAGGAAGGCTTATACGTAGTATAATTGATGTATTAGATGAATTTGCTGATGCATTAAATGAGCTTGATATGAAGTATTCTGAATTGGATGATGTTGTAGACTCAATTGATGAGGATTTAGAAACACTTGAAAGAGAAGTCTATGACGATTATGATGAAGATGACGATGATGATTATGATGATGAAGAAGAAGATGAAGACGAAGATTTTGACCAAGAAGACTTTGTTGAAATAACATGCCCGCACTGCAATGTTCCATTTTATGTAGAAGAAGATGAATACCTCGATGAAGATGAATTTGAATGTCCAAACTGCCATGAAACAATATATGTAGATGAACTTGAAGAGGTAGACGAATACGAAGACGACGAACAAGATGATGATGACAATGACCACGATACAGATAAATAAAGTGTGACAATGGGGACGGTTCTTGTTGGCTCACCAGCCACAACACCGTCCCTTATTTTTCGAGCCAATGGGGACGGTTCTGGTTGGCACAACGTTACATAGTGCTGCTTATCCTATTATATCGTGGGATGAGCGGCGAGCCAGGGAGAACCGTCCCCGTTGGCTCTTTCCGAACAATAACAAAAAAATCATTAAAAATATTCGTAACATATATTCCCATTATACTTGACATTAGTAGATTGATAATATATAATCAATTTTAACAATATTATCGGATGCAAGTTTGAAAGGAGTTAGTTGCATGCAAAGAACAAAGTTACTTATGACTCCAGGTCCAACCCCACTTCCACCCAAGGTGTTAGAAGCCATGAGTCAGCCAATTATTCACCATAGAACAAAAGAGTTTGGAGAAATATTTACAAGAGTCAACGACAAACTTATGCAAGTTTTTCAAACAAAAAATTCAGTTCTTACCTTCACTTCATCAGGAACAGGAGCTATGGAAAGTTCAGTTGTAAATATGTTTAGCCCAAATGACACAGTATTAGTTGTATCAGTTGGGGTTTTTGGCGATAGATACATAAAGATTTGCAAAACGTTCGGACTTAATGTTATAGAAAAAAGATATCAAGACGGTCATGTAGCTAATATTGACGAGATTATAGATATGCTTGAATCAGATAAAGAAATGAAAATCAAGGGTGTTTTTATTACACATAACGAGACATCAACAGGTGTCACTAATGACATAGAAAAACTTGGTAAGTATATGAAAAATGGCGAAAGGATACTCATTGTTGATGCAATATCAGCACTTGGTGGTATTGAATTAAAGACAGATGAATGGGGGCTTGATGTTGTTGTTGCAGGCTCTCAAAAGTCGCTTATGGCACCACCCGGGCTTGCCTTTGCATCAGTTTCAGACAAAGCATGGGAGTTTTATAAAAGGTCAACACTTCCAAAGTTCTATTGGGACTACAAGAAGTATAAAGATGGCCTTATGAAAGAGGTTCAGGACAATCCATTTACACCTGCCATTTCACTAATCAAGGCAACAGATGCTGCACTTACTGTCCTATTTGATGAAATTGGGCTTGAAAATAACTTTTTAAGGCATAAAAAGTTAGCTCAAATGGTTCAAACAGCTGTAGATGCTTTAAATCTTGAACTTTTACCCAAAAAAGAACATTCCTCGTATGTTATCACAGCCATAAAATCACCAGAAGGTGTTGATATAGAACAGGTCAGAAAGACAATGAACAAGGAATTTGACATAATGGTTGCAGGCGGACAAAGTGATTTAAAAGGTAAGATAATAAGGATAGGGCACATGGGATATGTTGATGAAATGGATGTTCTTAAAACCATTTCAGCATTTGAGATTTCGCTTATGAAAGCAGGTTATAGAAACTTTGAACAAGGTAAAGCAGTCTCAAGCATTTTAAAGTTTTTTTAAGGAGGGACAACATTAATGAAAGTAATAGTTAGCGAAAGAATTGCACAAGAAGGCGTTGATATTTTAAAAGAAGCAGGCTTTGAGGTTGATTTAAAGTTTGGCATAAGCCACAATGATCTACTTGAAATAATTGAAAATTATGATGCACTTATTGTTAGAAGTGTAACACAAGTAAATGAAGAGCTTTTTGCTAGGGCAAAAAACTTAAAGGTTGTAGGTAGAGCAGGAAACGGTATAGATAATATTGATGTTGATGCTGCAACAAAGTATGGTGTTATTGTAGTAAATACACCAGATAGCAATACAATGGCAGCAGCAGAGCTAACAATAGGACATATATTCTGCATGTTTAGAAACATTCCACAGGCTCATTGGGGCTGCAAGAATGGGGATTTCAGAAGAAATAGATATAAAGGGTCTGAGCTTTTTGAAAAAACAGCAGGTATCATAGGTCTTGGAAGAATAGGCTCCCTTGTTGCAACAAGACTAAAGGCATGCGGTATGAGGGTAATTGCATATGATCCATACATTTCTGACGAAAGATTCAAAAAGTTTGGTGTTGAGAAAGTTTCTTTTGAGACACTTATAAAAGAATCTGATTTAATTACTGTTCATACACCAAAGACAGAAGAAACATACAATATGATTACAGAAAAAGAATTTAAGATGATGAAAAAGGGTGTCAGAATTGCCAATGTTGCAAGAGGTGGCATTATTAACGAAATAGACCTATACAATGCCATAAAAGAAGGTATTGTCGCAGCAGCAGCAATAGATGTATTTGAAAAAGAGCCAAACTATGAACTTGCTTATCAAGAATTCAAACATCCACTACTCGAACTTGACAATGTAATAATAACACCCCACCTTGGTGCATCAACCGAGGAGGCACAGCTAAATGTTTCTGTGTCTGTTGCAAAACAAGTTGTATCAGCACTTCAGGGTGGTGTTGTAACAAATGCTGTTAATCTTCCTTCATTTGATAAAGATAAGATAGAAGAGGTTATGCCATATCTTACATTAGCTGAAAGCATGGGTAAGATATTTATTCAGGCTGAAAAAACTTTTGCAAAGAAGATCGAAATTATTTACAGCGGTGACATATGCAACATGGAAACAAAATGGGTAACATTGTCGCTGTTAAAAGGATACCTCGACTTTTCAGTAAAAGAAAATGTTAACTATGTAAATGCTGAGATGATAGCAAGTTCACAGGGTGTTGAGGTAATAGAAAGCAAAAAAGGCGAATGTGATAAATTTAAAAATATGATAACAGCAAGATTTACAACAGATGAAAAGGTCTTAGAGCTTTCTGGAACAGTTTATAATAACCAAGGCAGAATTATCGACTTCTTCGGCTACAAATTTGACTTCAAACCCGAAAGATATATGCTCTTGGTTCAAAACATTGATAAACCAGGTATTATTGGTAAGATAGGTACAATAGTAGGCGAATATGGCATTAATATTGCACAAATGCAGGTTAGCCGAAACAAAAAAGGCGAGAAAGCAGTTATGGTTCTTGAAGTTGACGGTATTGTTCCAAATGAAGCAATAGAAAAACTAAAAGCTGTTGATGGCATTTTACGTGTTACAATGGCAAAGATATAACACAGGTAAAAATAAAAAACACAAAAAGGGAGTATTGGATAAATGGCAGAGATTAAGGCTTTTTTTGGTGTTAGATATGCAGAAAATATTGATTTAGACAAGGTTATCTGTCCACCATATGATATAATTTCAGAAAGTGAAAGGGAAGAACTCTATCAAAAAAGTCCATATAATATAATAAGAATAGAATATGGGAAAGAACTTCCAAATGACAATGAAAAAGAAAATAAGTTTACAAGGGCAAAAAAAAGTTTAGATGAATGGCTAAATTCTGGCATTTTGAAAAAAGAGGATAAAGAAAGCCTATATATACTTGAACAAGAGTTTGAGGTTGATGGGGTTATTTATAAAAGAACAGGCATTATAGCACTTATAAAACTTACCCCATTTTCAGAAGGTGTTGTTATACCCCACGAGTTTACACTTTCAAAGCCAAAAGAGGAAAGGTTAAACCTTTTGAAAGCAACAAAAACTAATATTAGCAGTATTTATGGGCTTTATGAAGATAATAAAAAAGAGATTGAAAATATATTGGAAAATATAAAGAAAAATAAAGAATGTTTTTCATATAACGGTCTTGGAACCAAAGAAAAGATTTGGATTGAGCAAGATGAAAATGTCATAAATAAGTTACAATCCCTATTTTATGATAAAAAGATATTCATAGCTGATGGACACCATAGATACGAAACAGCACTTGAATACAAAAAACAGATGGAAGAAATTTATGGCAAAAACCCTAAGGCTGACTATAACTATGTTTTAATAACACTTACAGCTATTGAAGACCCAGGTATTGTAATACTTCCAACACATAGAGTTATCACAGATTCTAATATTTCTACACAAAACCTTATTGAAAAGCTAAAGGAAAACTTTGAGGTTATTGAGGGCCGTTTTGAAGATGTAAATGAAAATTTAAATAAAAATAAAAAATACTCATTTGTGGTTTACACAAGCGATAAGAAATACTATTTTATAAAATTAAAAGACCAAAAAGTTTTGGATAAAATAAATGGAAGCAAGCCTTTTAAAAACCTTGATGTTGTTATATTACAAGAGCTTATTTTAAATGACATTTTGGGTATTGATGCTGAAAACTTAGCAAAGCAAAAAAGCCTAAAATACACAAAGGATATAAATGAAGCAGTAAAAATGGTAGATGAGGGTGCTTTTTGTGCATTTATTTTAAATCCTACACTTGTTGAGGAACTAAAGGATGTTTCGCTAAATGGCGAAAAGATGCCTCAAAAATCAACATACTTTTATCCAAAGCTTATGACAGGAAATGTGATATATGTTCAAAGATAAAATGAAAGAGGCTATTACAAATAAATTGTGATAGTCTCTTTATTTTATTATTCATATTTGATATTGTAGAGTTATTAAAATTAGTTATATAATTTTTTAGTGAAAAAATAAAAGGAGAAAAGTAGCCATGATAAAGCTTGTTGCATTTGATCTTGATGATACCTTTTTAAATGACAATGTTTCAATTAGCCCAAAAAATAAAAAAGCTATCGAGTTTTTGAAAGAAAATGACATAAAAATTGCCATAGCAACAGGAAGGCCATTCCCATCAACAAAAAGGTTTGTAGATGAACTAACACTTGATATGCCAATAATTACATATCAGGGAGCAATGGTTTATGATATAAAAAACAAGAAAAAGATATACTCAAAAGAGGTTCCAATTGATTTAGCTAAGAAGCTTTTGGATATTTCAGAGAAAGAGAGAATTCATATTCATCTGTACATAAATGATGTATGGTTCGTAAGAGAATACAATGAAAAGACAGAGTTTTACAAAAATCTAACAGGGCTTACACCAACCATCGAAAAGGACCTATACAAAATACTTACTGATAATCCATCTAAGGTTCTTTTCTTTGATGAGCATGATAGGTTAGAAGAGATAAAAAAACAAGTTCACGAAATAATAAAAGATACACTCGAAACAACATTTTCTAAGCCTTTCTTTTTGGAATTCACAAATAAAGAAGCAACAAAAGGCCAAGCTCTAAAATTTTTGGCAGAAGAGCATTATAACATAAAAAAAGAAGAGGTAATGGCTGTAGGTGATCAGCTAAATGATTTATCTATGATTGAGTATGCAGGTATTGGTGTTGCTGTTGCAAATGGTCATGAGGAGCTTAAAAAGCATGCTACATTTGTTACAGATACCAATAATAATGATGGTTTTGCCAAAGCAATAGAAAAGGTATTTGGTGTAAAGTTAGTATAAATGAGTGCATATAATATTGTAAGAATGAGAAAATCATACGTCTGGTTGAGAAAAACAAAGTTTGGTTTAAGTTTTTGCGAGAAAATACGAAAATTTAAAAAAATATATTGACTTTTGAAAGAAATTTGCTAAAATAAAATCTGTTATTTGAAATAGCAAATTCCAAGAAGGAGGTAATAAAAAATGCACGCATTAGGAAGACACATAATAGCAGAAATGTATGGATGCGATGGCGATATCCTAAATAACCGTGAACTTATTGAAAAGATAATGGTAGAATCTGCACTTGAAGCAGGTGCCGAAGTTAGAGAAGTAGCTTTTCATAAATTTAGTCCGCAAGGTGTTAGTGGTGTTGTAGTTATATCTGAATCACACCTTACAATCCATACATGGCCAGAGCTTGGTTATGCAGCAGTTGACGTATTTACATGTGGCGATAGAGTAAATCCATGGGATGCATGCAATTACATTACCGAGAAGATAAAGGCTCAACACATGACATCAACAGAGGTAAAAAGAGGACTATTCGAACAACCAGTTAAGGTTGCAAACCTATAAACCTCCTTTTTGTTGATGGGATAAAGCTTTTTTGTTAGAATTCGAAGGGATGTGGAATTGGCAATTTTATTGATTTAAAATTGTATAAAATTATTTAAAAAGGGAATTATAATAGTGAAAGACCCCCTTTACAAATTAATACTTTTGGTGCACAAGTTTCTTGTGCACCTTTTTTTGTTTTCTAAAGAGTGCTATAATAATGGGAAAATAGTAGCTTGTATTTTTTAAGGAGGCATATAATGAGAGCAATAATTACTGTTGTAGGAAAAGATAGAGTTGGTATTATAGCTTGTGTTTCAAATATCTTAGCACAAAACAATGTAAACATATTGGATATATCACAAACAATTATGCAGGGTTTTTTTACTATGATAATGCTTGTTGATTTAGAAAACTCAAAACTTAGATTTGATGAGATAAAAGCACTTCTTGTAAATAAAGGCAAAGAGATAGGTGTAGATATTAATATGCAGCATGAGGATATATTCAATGCCATAAATAGGATTTAAGGAGGTCTACATTTTGTTTAGTCGTGATGAGATAATCTCAACAATTAATATGGTAAAACAAGAAAATTTAGATATTAGGACAATAACAATTGGTATAAGCCTATACGACTGTGTTTCTGATAATGTTGATATATTCATTGAAAAGATGAAAAGAAAGATTTACGATAAGGCAAATAACATAACAGATATTGCAAGAGAGATAGAAGAAGTTTATGGTATTCCTATAATTAACAAAAGGGTTGCAACAACACCTATCTCACTTGTATGTGGAGATTTTGATGAAGAAGATTTAGTAAAGATAGCAACAAGCCTTGATGAAATAGCAGAAAGTATTGGGATTGACCTAATTGGTGGATTTTCTGCACTTGTTCAAAAAGGTTTTTCCAATCAGGCAAAGAGGCTTCTTAATATCTTTCCAGAAGCAATCTCACAAACAAAAAGGGTTTGCTCATCTGTAAATGTTGGCTCAACTAAAGCAGGGATAAATCTTGATGCAATAAATATTGTTGCAAAAGGTATAAAAAAACTTTCTGAGCTTACAAAAGATGAGGATAGCTTTGGTTGTGCAAAGTTTGTTGTTTTTGCAAATGCACCTGAAGACAATCCATTTATGGCAGGTGCCTTTCATGGTATTGGTGAAAATGATGTTGCGATAAATATTGGTATCTCTGGCCCTGGTGTTGTGAAAAGAGCTCTTGAAAAGGTGAGAGGCCAGGATATAAGCACAGTTTACGAAACAATCAAAAAAACTGCATTTAAAATAACAAGAGCAGGTCAGATTGTAGGAGATTATGCAAGTAAAAAACTTGATATACCCTTTGGTATTATAGATTTATCATTAGCACCAACACCAAGAAATGGTGATAGCATTGCCGAGATTTTGGAGGAGATTGGACTTGAAAAGGTAGGGGCTTATGGCTCTACTGCAATATTGGCACTTTTGAACGATGCAGTTAAAAAAGGTGGTTCTATGGCTGCAAGGTTTGTTGGTGGGCTTTCTGGTGCATTTATTCCTGTTTCAGAAGACTTAGGAATGGTAGAAGCAGTAGATGCTGGAGCACTTAGCCTTGAAAAGCTTGAGGCAATGACTGCAGTATGCTCTGTTGGGCTTGATATGGTAATAGTTCCTGGTTCCACACCCTGGGAGGTAATCTCAGCTTTAATTGCCGATGAGATTGCAATAGGTGTTTATAACAACAAAACAACAGGGGTAAGAATTATCCCAGCTTTTAATAAAGATGTTGGTGATGTTGTTAACTTTGGAGGGCTCTTGGGTGGCGGCAAGGTAATGAAGATAAATACATTCTCACCTGAAGTGTTTGTAAATAGGGGAGGCAAAATTCCACCTCCAATAATTAGCTTAAGAAACTAAAAAAAGGAGCTGATTTTTTATGCTTTTTTCAAAGATGCATGGACTTGGAAATGACTTTATTGTTCTAGATGTAAGACAAAGTCCTGATAAGGATTACAATAGTTTAGCAATAAAAATGTGCGATAGGCATTTAGGTATTGGAGCAGATGGGCTTTTGCTTGTTTTAAACTCAGATAAGGCAGATATCAAGATGAGGATAATAAACTCAGATGGTTCTGAGGCTGAGATGTGCGGTAATGGCATTAGGTGTTTTGCTAAATATGTATTTGAAAGAGGTATTGTTCGAAAAGAAAAATTTACTGTAGAAACATTAGCAGGTATAATGGAACCAGAATTGATATTAGATGAAGTTGGGCTTGTAGAAAAGGTAAAAGTAAATATGGGAAGCCCAGATTTTAATCCCCAAAATATACCAATGCTGCTTGATAGCAAAGACGCTATAAACGTTCCAATTGAGGTAGATGGCAAAGAATACAAAATAACAAGTATACTGATGGGTGTTCCTCATACAATGCTTTTTGTTGACGATATTAATAATATTGATATCCATGCACTTGGGCCAAAGATAGAAAAACATAAGCTATTCCCAAAGAAAACAAATGTAAACTTTGTTGAGGTTAAAGACAACCAGAATATAATTGTTAGAACATGGGAAAGAGGAGCTGGAGCAACTATGGCTTGTGGAACAGGCTCTTGTGCATCTGTTATAGCATCCCACCTAAATGGATATACACAAAGAAAAGCAAATGTCCATCTCTATGCAGGGATTCTTAACATCGAGTGGACAGAAGATAACATAGTATATATGACCGGCCCAGCAACAGAGGTTTTTGTAGGGGAGTATATTGAATAAGCTTGCTACAACTGATATGGTTCAAAATACTATTTAGAACGCTTTAGACTTTAAAAAGCCAGTATTCTTTACTGGCTTAATTTTTTTTTCAATATTAGATGTTTTTACTGAAGAAAAAGAATAGATAACAAAGCTTTTTCTGATATAATTATTTATATAATATAATATATTTGGTGATAAAAAATGGAATTTATTAATGATAATAGAAAAATAACATTTGAAGAATTTATAGTAATGGATAACAATACAGAAGATAATTTGGAATTAATAAATGGTAAGGTTTATTTATTATCAGCCCCATCATCTACACATCAAATGATAGTTACAAAGCTTTCGACTGAAATTGGAATATATCTAAAAAACAAAAATTGTATTCACTTTGTTGCTCCATTCGATGTA
Source organism: Caldicellulosiruptoraceae bacterium PP1 (assembly GCA_041320695.1). Classification (NCBI taxonomy): domain Bacteria; kingdom Bacillati; phylum Bacillota; order Caldicellulosiruptorales; family Caldicellulosiruptoraceae; species Caldicellulosiruptoraceae bacterium PP1. Next base: position 64,352 of record JBGGOQ010000012.1, read on the forward strand.
TATTTTGAAGAAGAAGGCCAAACTCATAAAGTTCAGCCTGATATAACAGTGATTTGTGATAAAAGTGGTTTATCAGAAATAGGTTATAGAGCTGTTCCAGTATTAATAATAGAAGTTCTATCACCTTCAACTGCTTCAAAGGATTATATAGAAAAGATGGACCTTTATATGAGAATTGGGGTAAAAGAGTATTGGATAGTTTCACCCAAAAATAAAACAGTTGAAGTATTTACATTAACAAATGAAAAAACTTATGAAGAACCTATGCTATTTTCATACCCAAATATAATTAAATCAAGTGTTTTTGAAGATTTATCAATAAATTCACAAATGATATTTGGTATAATATAATTAGGAGTGAAGAATTATTAATGAAAATCATATTTTCAAAACAAGCTATTAAATTTTTGAAAAATCAAGATAGGAAAATTACCCAAAGATTGATAGAAGATATTGAAAATAATCTAAATAAGAAACCATTTAAAGGTGATATAAAAGTACTAAAAGGCAGAAATGAATTTAGACTTAGAATTGGGAATATTCGTATTATTTTTTCAACTACAGAGAATGAAGTCCATATTTTGACTATTGGTTATAGAGGAGATATATATAAATAAAGGAGTGAGTTGAATGATGTTTAATCCTCGTGAAGAACTGCATAATTTAATTGACGAATTAAGTTACGATGACTTAGTAAGTTTATTACATCTTATAAAAAGAATAATAATTTCTGACGAAGAATTAACAGAACATGAAATACAGGAAATTGAATTAGCTAAACAACAGATTTCTAATGGAGAATATATGGATATAGAAGAAGTTAAAAGTTTGTTTGCAAAAGACATGGAGAATTAAAATCTTATCTAATAAGTAGTTTATTTAAAAGAAGATGTTTTAGCCTAATCAGCTGCAGAAGTCGCCCACTTCAATAAGTAGAAGTAGTTCACAGCAGCAGAGAAATTCATGGGCATAATCTCTTGCACTAAAATATAATCACTGTTATAATTAAGAAAGGAAAATAGTTTGAGGAGCATATAAAATGAGAGTCTTTTTTGTCAACATAGAATACAAAGATGGCCGACAAATAAAAGAGGTTTTCTCAAAGTATTCAAAGGCAAAAGAGATGTGCGACTTACTCATGGGTGAAGATAAAGAGGGGAATATAAAGCTTGTTGAAACAAAATGTAGAGATATTGATTTTTAAGAAAATGAACATATGTATTTAGGAGGGTAAAAATATATGAAAATACTACTTACAGTACTTATCCTTATTCTCAGCATTGCACTAATTGCTGTTATAATGATGCAGTCAGGCAAAAACGCAGGGTTATCTGGTTCAATTGCAGGTGGTGCAGAAACATTCTTTGGTAAATACAAAGGAAGAACGCTTGATGCAATGCTTGGCAGATGGACTTGGATTATTGCAGGTGCTTTTATGGTGGTTGCTATTGTTTTATTTGTTTTAATAAAATAAAATGACAAAAACCTAAGGTTCTTACCTACCTTGGGTTTTTATTTTATAAACATGGGAGGTTTACTTATGACAAGGGAAGTTGCTTTAGAGGAGCTTAATAAAAGAATAAAAACCAAAAACCTTATAAAGCACTGTTTGGCTTGTGAAGCAATAATGAAAGAGCTTGCTCAGTATTTTGAACAAGATATAGAAAAATGGGGACTTGCAGGACTTCTACATGACATAGATTATGAAGAAACTAAAGATAGCCCCCAAACACACAGTATATTAGGCTCACAGATACTTGAGGAGTTAGGTTTTTCTAATGATGTAGTATATGCAGTCAAGGTCCATAATGATGCTCATGGCCTTCCAAGATTATCACTACTTGATAAATCACTCTATGCTGCAGATCCAACAACAGGTCTTATTGTTGCAGGTGCACTCATTCATCCAAGCAAGAAATTATCAGAGATAAACGTAGACTTTCTTATGAATAGATTCAACGAAAAAAGCTTTGCCAAAGGTGCAAACAGAGAACAGATAAAAGCATGTAATGAGCTTGGACTTGAGCTTGATGAATTTTTGGGTATATCTTTGAATGCAATGCAAAAAATAAGTACAGAACTTGGTCTATAAGACTGTGACAAGAAGAAACGTTCCTATTAGCATGCCATTGTTACGTAATGTAAAAAAAGTAAAAGGAAGTGTGAGCCATTGAAGAAAAGAGATTTTGATGCAAAAAAAGAAGAGATATATGTTCTTATGCGTGAAGAAAGCTATCATCCAATGACCATTGATGAACTTTTGAAAACACTTGAATTATCTGAGGATGATAGAGATGATCTAAAGAAGATACTTGAACTTCTTGAGGATGAAGGCAAGGTTATAAAAACAAAAAAGGGAAGATATGGGTTATCTGAGCATATGGGGCTTTATCTTGGGACAATAGAGGGAAACCAACGTGGTTTTGCCTTTTTGATTCCAGACAATCCAGACATTTCTGATATATATATCTCTGCCGAAGATCTAAACGGAGCAATGCATGGAGATAGGGTTTTAGTAAAGGTAATAGGTATACCAGCAGAAGGCAAGAAAAATGAAGGCTATGTGGAAAGAATATTAAAAAGAGGCCTTACTAAGATAGTAGGAAGATATGAAGATAGCAAAAACTTTGGCTTTGTTGTACCAGACGACCAAAGGATAGCCTATGACTTTTATATCCCCAAAAACTATAAAGGAAAGGCAAAAACAGGCCAAAAGGTTGTTGTTGAGATAACACACTACCCAGAAAAAAGAAGAAACCCAGAGGGAAGAATAGTTGAGGTTCTGGGCTATGAAGGTGCTAAAGGTGTTGATATTTTATCCATAATCAAAAAGTATGAGCTTGAAGAGGAGTTTCCCGATGAGGTTCTAAAAGAGATAAAGAATATACACGATGAGGTAACAACAGAGGATATTAAAGATAGAGTTGATCTTAGACACTTAAATACAATCACAATTGACGGCGAGGATGCAAAAGACTTTGACGATGCTGTTTCAATAGAAAAATTAAAAAATGGCAACTACCTTCTTGGTGTTCACATAGCTGATGTTAGCTACTATGTAAAAGCTAACACCCACCTTGATAAAGAGGCTTACAAAAGAGGGACAAGCGTTTACCTTGTTGATAGAGTAATACCAATGCTCCCTGAAAAACTTTCCAATGGCATTTGCTCACTAAATCCAAATGTAGACAGGCTCACATTTTCTGTTATGATGGAGATAGACAAAAACGGAAATGTTGTAAAGCATGACATATTTGAAAGCGTAATAAAAAGCAAAGAAAGAATGACATATACAAATGTTACAAAGATACTAAAAAGAAGTGATGATGAGGTTGTAGCAAGGTATAGACATCTTATTGATGACCTTGAACTTATGAAGGAGCTTGCTCTTATTCTTAGGGAAAAAAGGATGAAAAGAGGGGCACTTGATTTTGACTTTGACGAGGCTAAGGTTCTTTTGGACAAAAACGGAAAGCCCATTGATGTATATAGATATGAAATAACAATATCAAATAAGATTATTGAAGAGTTTATGCTTATATGCAACGAAACAGTTGCAAACCACTTTTATTGGATGCATGTGCCATTTTTATATAGGGTTCATGAAGAGCCAGATTACGAAAAAATACTTAACTTTGCCGAGTTTATATACAACTTTGGTTATGTTCTAAAAGGTCTTTCTAACAAGGTGCATCCAAAATCTCTTCAGGCAGTATTAGAGCAGAGTAAAGGTACACCAGAAGAGAGGATTATACACACCATTTGCCTTCGTTCACTAAAAAAGGCAAGGTATTCTGAGCAACCACTTGGACACTTTGGTTTGTCAACAGACTACTATTCACACTTTACCTCACCAATAAGAAGGTATCCAGATTTGGTTATACACCGTATTATGAAAGAGGTACTTTTCGGCGATTGGAATGATAAAAAGTCAAATAGGTGGCAGAAAAAACTTCCTGAGATAGCAAAATGGACTTCACAAAGAGAAAGGCTAGCCGAAGAAGCTGAGCTTGAGACAGTTGATTTAAAGAAGGTTGAATTTATGCAGGATAAAGTTGATGAGGAGTTTGAAGGCATTATATCAAATGTTACTGCATTTGGCTTTTTTGTGGAACTTGAGAATACAATAGAAGGGCTTGTTAGGGTAAGCTCACTTTTTGATGACTACTATATATTTAATCCAAAAAGCTATTCTTTAATTGGTGAAAAGACAAAGAAAAGATATAGAATTGGAGATAAAGTAAAAGTTAGGCTTTTATCTGCAAATATATCACTTAGACAAATTGAGTTTGTTGTAATAGATTAATTGTAGTAATTATTA
>JBGGOQ010000013.1 GCA_041320695.1 Caldicellulosiruptoraceae bacterium PP1
TAATTTATATATTACAGCAAGGAGGACTTCTTGAATGGCATTTCCAAAAGGATTTTTATGGGGTGCAGCAACAGCATCCTACCAAATAGAAGGTGCTTGGAATGAAGATGGGAAAGGTGAATCAATTTGGGACAGGTTTTCCCATGAAGTTGGTAATGTTATGTATAATCACAATGGTGATGTTGCATGCGACCATTACCATAGATACAAAGAAGATGTTGCATTAATGAAAGAACTTGGTATAAAAGCATATAGGTTTTCTTTTTCATGGCCAAGAATTTTTCCAAATGGTTATGGTGAGGTAAATACAAAAGGCTTAGAGTTTTATAAAAATCTTGTTGATGAACTTATCAATAATGGTATTGAACCTGTTGCTACGCTTTATCATTGGGATTTACCACAAAAGTTACAGGATATTGGAGGGTGGGCATCAGGACAAGTAGTTGATTACTTTGTTGATTATGCTACTTTTGTAATAAAAGAATTTAAAGGCAAAATTAAAAAATGGATTACTTTTAATGAGCCTTTATGTGTTGCTTATTTAGGATATATGTGGGGTATACATGCACCTGGGATTAAAGACTTCAAAACTGCCATGATTGTAGTGCATAACTTAGCTTTAGCTCATCATAAAGTTATTAACAAAGTAAGGGAAAATGGCAGTGATATTCAAATAGGTCCTACAATAAATCTTGGTCCTATGTATTCTGAGGCTGAGAGATTAGGGTTAGAGGTTCCTGAAGAAGAGAAAAAAGCAATCCATTTTAGTCATCAGTTTTCTAACCAGCTATTTATGGATGCATTTTTAAAAGGCGTATATCCCAAAGAGGTTTTTGAAAAGCTTATTGAAAACAACACATTTACCAAAGAAGATGTTGACAAGTTTTATAAGGAACTTTCAAATGTAGCTGCAAAAAGTGATTTTGTAGGTATTAACTACTATACTCGAAATGTAAAGAGCTATAATCCAAAGGCTCATGGCTTAGAACCACTTAATTCAACTCATCCAGAAGGTGAATATACCGAAATGGGTTGGGAGGTTTATCCACAAGGTTTATATGATATACTAAAGTGGGTAGCAACTGATTATCCCAATATACCAATATATATAACAGAAAATGGTGCTGCATATAATGATGTTGTGACTAATGATGGTCGTGTTCACGATGAAAAAAGAATCAACTATTTAAAAGGACATTTTGAAGCAGCAGAAAGACTTATTAATGATGGAGTTGATCTTAGAGGATATTTTGTATGGTCATTTATGGATAACTTTGAATGGGCATTTGGTTATACAAAGAGATTCGGGATAGTTTATGTTGATTTCAATACATTGAAAAGGATTAAAAAAGATAGCTTTTATTTCTATAAGGAATTTATAGAGAAAAATTCATAAAAAATAAAAGGGTCATAGTTTCGATATATTTTAGCATTTTGGGAAACTATGACTTTTTTATTTGTAAAATACATACAAAGATTGTTGACAGAATTACAACATTATTAATACTATAAAAATAACAAAAATTAAGAATCCTTATTAATACAATATATAAAATATAACAAAATTAAACAAAATAAGAAGGATATTATTAAAAACTGTTGAATACAATATATGTAGTAAATTATCTTACAATCGATTTCAAAAATTAAATTAAATCATTTCTATAAATTTCAAACTTATTTGGGAGATTTAGATGAGTAGTAATTCAGACAATTCAAAAACAATAAAAATGAAGGATGTAGCCAAACTTGCTAATGTATCACCTTCAACTGTATCAAGAGTGCTGTCAAATAGCCCGTTTGTGAAAGATGAAACAAAAAATAGAGTTTTACAAGCAATAGAAATTCTTAAATACAGGCCAAACAGATTAGGAAGAAATTTAAGAAAATTAGCTTCTAAAATGATAATGGTAGTTTTTCCTGACATTACAAATCCATTTTTCGCAAACATTATTCAAGGTGTAGAGGATATAGCACGGCAAAAAGGCTATTATGTTCTTTTAGGAGATACCAGAAATGATATTAATATTGAAAAAGAATTTTTAGAACTTGGGAAAGAAAAGCTGGTTGATGGAATTCTACTTGCAACTGCACGGGTTCCTAAAGAGGATATTCTAAATGCAAGTCTTCATGTTCCATTGGTCTTAGCATGTGAATACATTAAGGAAAATAACATTTCAACAGTGTCTATTGATAATATAAAAGCTGCATTTGCTGGAACAAAACACTTAATTGATTTAGGACATCGTAGAATTGCATTTATAAATGGACCTAAAAAAATTATACTTAGCCAAGATAGATTGGAAGGCTTTATTAAAGCATGTAAAGAACACAAAATACCAATAAATAATGGCTTCATAATAAATGGGGATTTTAGTATTGAATCTGGTTATCAGATTATGAATAACTTGTTAGAAATGAATAAAAAACCAACTGCTGTTTTCTCAGCAAATGACCAAATGGCAGTTGGAGCTATTAAGGCTATTAAAGATAAAGGACTAAAAGTGCCAGACCATATAGCTATTGTTGGTTTTGATGATATACCTTTAAGCACAGTGATTGAACCACAGCTTACAACAATATCACAACCTAAGTATGAAATTGGTAAGCAAGCTATGCAATTATTGATAGAAAAGATCGAAGAAAAAAACTATAAAAATAAACAAATAATTCTACCCCATAATCTTATTATTAGAAAATCATGTGGATTTGCTAATTTTTATTAGCTTAGATTATAAATACTCTCATGAGTATTTATAAAATAAAAAATTTGGGGAGGTTAAATTTTATGAGAAGGCTAAATCTTAAAAGGGTCATTTCATTTGTAACAATCTTTGCATTTATTTTAACATTATGTATCTTCTATACTCCATTTAAAGCACAAAGTGCAAGTACAGCAAAATCTAAAGCAACAAAGAAATATAAAATTGGTTTATCCTTTCCTGCTGCTGACCATGGATGGCTTGCTGCTGTAATAGTTTATGCAGAACAGCAAGCAAAAGAACTTGGTGTAGATTATATTCTTACAACTGCAGATAATCCAAATAAACAAACAAATGATATTGAAGATTTAATAGCTCAAAAAGTTGACGCAATAGTTATGCTTCCTATCGAATCTGACCCAATGACACCAGTTGCAAAAAGAGTTAAAAAAGCTGGTATTCCACTTGTAGTATTTGATAGAGAGTTAAATAGCCAAGATGTTACTATTACAATTCGTGGTGATAACAAAGGTATTGGATTAAATGCTGGTAAATATATTGCTTCTGTATTAGGTGGAAAAGGAAATGTTGTTGAAATAACTGGTGTTCCAAGCTCTGTTACAACACTTAGAAGTCAAGGGTTTAGAGAAGCAATAAAAAAATATCCTAATATAAAGATTATATCAAGTCAATCTGGCATGTTCCAAAAAGAAAAATCATTAACTGTAATGGAAAATATACTACAGGCTCAGCCTAAAATTGATGCTGTATATACACAAGATGATGAAATGGCATTAGGAGTTTTACAAGCTATTAAAGAAGCAAAAAGAACAGACATTAAAGTAATAACTGGTGCTGGTGGTGCAAAAGATGCATATAAGCTTATTAAGGAGAATAAAACTCCATTTAAAGCAACATTCACATATTCTCCAATAATGGTTAAAGAGGCTGTTAAATGGGCTTATAAGATATTAAATGGCGAAAAGGTAAAACAAAAAGTAATTACATTACCAGCTGAGAAAATAGATAAAACAAACGTTAATAAAGTATATAACCCTAAGGCACCATATTAATGTAAAAAGATTGCTGACCTAAAATTGGAGGACTTCCAAGTTTTTTTGGAAGTCCTCTGCAGTTTTGCAATAAAGGAGTTGGTTTTTAATGCTTTTAGCTTTAAAAGGTATTTCAAAATCATTTAATAATAATCCAGTATTAAAAGATATTAGCTTAGAATTTAAAAGTGGAACAATTCATGCTCTTTTAGGCGAAAATGGTGCTGGGAAAAGCACACTTTGCAATATTATTGGTGGAGTATTAAAGCCTGATAATGGAGAAATATTTATAGAAGATAAAAAAGTTCACATAAATTCCCCAATTGATGCTTTGAAAAATGGTATAAGCTATATACATCAGGATTTTATGTTAATTGACCAACTAAACATTATGGAAAATATTTTTCTCGGAAGATTATTCAAAAAAGGGGTTTTCATAGATAAGAAAAGGCTTTATGATGAAACAAAAAAACTTTTAGATGATATTGGATTAGATTTAAGTGGAAAAGAGCAAGTTGCAAATTTGTCAACAGCATATAAGCAGATGATTGAAATAACTAAGGCACTTTCAATAAATTCAAAGATTATTTTAATGGATGAGCCAACATCAGCTCTTACTGATGTTGAAATTGAAAAATTGTTCAATATTATGAGAAAACTTAAAGATAAAGGGATTTTGATACTATATATATCTCATAAGCTTAATGAAGTACTTTCGATTTGTGATTCTTATACTGTATTAAGAGAAGGTAAAGTTGTAAAGAGTGGGGATATTAAAAGCACATCGAAAGAAGAAATTGCTCGTATGATGGTAGGTCAAGAGATAAAAGAAATGTTTAATATTTCAAAAAGCAATATGACAGATGAAATTATTTTAGAAGTTAAAAATTTACCTTTAAAAAAATACAGAACAAGTATTAGTTTTTATCTTAAAAAAGGAGAGATACTTGGGTTTACCGGATTAGCTGGAGATGGTAGAGATGAACTTTTTGAAACACTTTACGGTTTGAACAAAGAAAAGAGAAAAGAAATTCTTATAAATGGGACTTTCAAAAACCTTAAGTCTCCTAAAGATGCAATAAACAATGGTATAGCCTATCTACCAAGGGATAGAAAGGATAATGCGATATTTCCTGTTATGAAGGTTAGGGATAATATTACTATTTCAGCACTTAAAAAATATAGTAAGTTTGGAATAATTCAAAAAACAAAAGAAAACAAAAACATTAAGGAAATAATAGATAGATTAAAAATAAGGACATTATCACAAAACGTTGAGATAAAAACTTTAAGTGGTGGTAATCAACAAAAAGCAATGATTGGTCGATTATTAGAAACTAATTGTAAAATTTTAGTTTTTAATAACCCAACACAAGGTGTTGATATATTAACTAAAAAAGAAATTTATAGTCTTATAAATGACTTAGCAAACCAAGGGAAAAGCATAATTGTTCTTTCTGGTGAACTACCAGAAATTTATGGATTATGTGATAGATATTATATTTTATACAAGGGAGAGATAGTAGGGGAATTCAAGAAGAATGAAATTACTCAAGATCAAACAATGGAATACATGATTGGGCTAAAAAAAGATAACAGTAGTAGACAAAGGGAGGCTTACAAATTATGAAAGATGCTAAAAAGATAATACAAGATTACAGTATATTAATAGGATTTATTTTATTATGTATCATCGCTTCTTTAGCTTCTAATGTTTTTTTGACACCTCAAAACATAATTAATATTTTAAGACAATCCTCAATTATTGGTGTTATATCAATTGGTATGACTTTTGTAATATTAGCTGGTGGGATAGACCTTTCTGTTGGATCAAGTTTAGCTCTTATAGGTGGGATATCATTAATCACACAAAATTCCACAAATAGTGTTGCATTAGGTATTATAACAAGTATTCTATTGGGGATATTAATTGGAATTTTTAATGGTGCTATATCTACTTATGGTAAAATACCACCATTTGTTGTTACATTAGGTTCAATGGCAATAGCACGTTCATTAATTCTCTACATAGCTAATGGTGGTAGTATCTCGGGTAATTTAGAGAGATTTGAAGCATTTGCTAATAGTTATTTCTTTTTTATTCCAACTCCTGTAATCATTTTTGTATTAATCACATTAATAGGATTTTTTGTTCTTGAGCAAACACCATTTGGCAGATATGTTTATGCAATAGGAGGTAACGAAAGAGCTGCAAGGCTTTCTGCTATAAATACTAGTCTGATGAAAGTTATTATTTATTCAATATGTGGACTAAGTGTATCCATTGCATCATTGATTGAAACATCAAGGCTTAATTCTATTTCAGCATCAAGCTCTGGAGTAAGCTATGAACTTGATGCTATTGCTGCAGTAATTATAGGTGGAACTTCATTATCAGGAGGAAAAGGAAAGGTAATTGGAACATTTATAGGAGCTATTTTATTAGCAACAATTAATAATATTATGAATTTGATAAACGTATCACCATATCTTCAGGGCCTTGTAAAGGGAATAATTATAATTATTGTTGCTTTACTACAGAAGAAAACAAGTAATGAATAATATTTGGGAGGTGAGGTGTAAAAATGAAAAATGTGAAAGTAGGTATTATTGGCACAGGATTTATTGGACCAGCACATATTGAGGCATTAAGAAGACTTGGATTTGTTGATATAATTGCATTAGCTGATATAAATCTTGAAGTAGCTAAGCAAAAAGCTGATTTATTTAACATAAAAAAATATTATGGTGATTATAAAAAACTTCTGGAAGATAATGAAATACAATCAGTTCATATATGCACACCAAACTTTCTTCATTATGAGATAGCAAAAAATTCATTATTAGCAGGAAAGCATGTAATATGTGAAAAACCTCTTGCAATCTCAATAGAAGAAGGCAAAGAACTTGTTGAAATTGCAAGGAGAGAGAAATTAGTTAATGTAGTTAATTTTAATTTAAGATTCTATCCACTTATTCATCATCTTAAAAAAATGATTGATAATGATGAATTAGGCAATATCCTTGCTATAAATGGGTCATATCTTCAAGATTGGTTGCTTTATGATACAGATTTCAATTGGAGGTTACTCAAAGAATATAGTGGTAACTCAAGAGCTGTTGCAGATATTGGTTCACATTGGATGGATTTAATTGAGTTTGTAACTGGTGTCAAAATAAAATCTGTATTTGCTGATTTTGCAACATTTCATACAAAAAGAAAAAAGCCAATTAAAGAAAGTGAGACATTTGCCGGAAAAATAGAGAATTTATCAGGATATGAAGAAATTGAAATAACAACAGAAGATTATGCAACAGTATTATTAAGATTTACAAATGGTGCTCATGGTTCTTTAACAGTAAATCAAGCAGCAGCAGGTAGAAAAAATAGACTTTACTTCGAAATATATGGCTCTAAAAAAGGTGTTGCTTGGAATTCTGAAAGACCAAACCAGCTTTGGATAGGTGAACGTGATAACCATAATGGAATATTAATGAAAGATCCATCTTTAGTGGACAAATATGCAAGAGAAATAATAAGTTACCCTGGTGGTCATATTGAGGGTTTCCCTGATACAATAAAGCAAATGTTTGGAAAGGTTTATAAGTATATTTTGAATGAAAGCTATCTTAAAAATGAAAAAGAAGATTTTCCAACATTTTATGATGGACTTAGAGAAATTTATGTATGTGAAGCAATTCTCCAATCTGCTAAAAATAACGTATGGATACATATATAGTATATAAATATACACTTTTTTCATTGACAACATAGAATATTTCATGTATATTTTTATAGGGAAGATAAATAAGCGGAGAGATGGCCGAGTGGTCGAAGGCGCATGACTGGAAATCATGTGTACGGAATAAAATTCGTACCGTGGGTTCAAATCCCACTCTCTCCGCCATATATGAAAAATAATAGCACTACATGATTTATGAGATAATTTTAATTAATCGTGTAGTGCTTTTTTATTAAATTGATAAAGGTAAAATTAATTTAAGCACACAAAGACATTTACACACCCAATTCCTTAGGCAAATATCCTTCAAAGATAATATTATCACAATATTGTCTTGCTATTTTTTCATCTTCTTCACTTTTGATTGTCCAACCCAATAATGGGATATTATGAATTTTAATTTTGTTCATAAGTTTATCTGGTATGTGCCAAAAGCCATATGAAATGAAGTCTAAAGTTTCAATTGTATTGAACCAAATATTTTCATCTTCAATGATATCGCAAGCAAGTTGCCCAATGATAATATCGGGATCCTGTTTTTTAAACCAAAGTAATGATAATGGATTAAATGATTGTATAGCATATTTTCCTTTGTAATTTTTTAAAATCTTTAATAAATTTTCTTCTAAAGATCCTACATCTCCTTCATTTTTAATTTCTATTAATAATGGCACACTTCCAGCCACAAGTTCTAAAACTTCATTTAATAGTGGTATTTTATGATTAAAATTAATATCATTATACAAACTATACTTGCTTAATTCATCATATGTGCTATTCTCAATAATGTTATCAATTCCTACTAATCTTTTTAAAGAATTATCATGAAAAACAATAACTTGATTATCTTTTGTAATTCTTACATCTAACTCTATTGGATACCCATATTTAATAGCCTTTCTAAATGCTTCTATTGAGTTTTCAGGGCATTCTATATTATTATTATGCAAACCTCTATGTGCTATTGGCTTATCTAATAACCAATTTAAATCTTTTTTCATTGGCATTCTCCTTTCTTACACTAATATTATACACTATGGAACAATTCTTCTGATATATAAGTTGTGCTTTCATTTTTATTTTATTTTTTTCAACAGAAAATAATCTTTGGGAAATAAGTTATGCACATAGTTATCCACATTATCCACAATTAATTTATTAACAATGATTAATTAATCCACATTTTATTTTTATAAATTATTTTCTAAGAATGTATTTAATTAAGATTAAATATTTCAATTTTTTAATTAACATTATAAAATAATACTGTAATTAAATTTTATCGAAAGGTGGCTTTTGTATGGAGGAAATGATTAATTTTAGTGAAATTAGCCTTGAAAATTGTTTAAAAGTTCAAGAGACAAGCAACTACTTAACAATTAATTTTTATGACCCAAATGGTTTTTTATATTTTGATGTAAGTAAAAAAGAAATTGAAAAATACAAATATTTTATAGTTGATGTAGAAAATCAAGAAAATTTTTCAGTAGGAATAACATTTGATTTTTGCGAAAATGAAAATAATAACAAAAATAATATATTAAGAATATTAATAGGGATATTACCAAAGTTAAAAACAAGAATATGTATACCGTTTGAGGTATTAAATGGACAAACTCTTTTTTTAGATAGAACTCCAGGAAGACTAAAAGCTGTTGTTCAAGGGCATAAAATTGATATTAGTAAATTAGCTATTATCAAAATAGGCATAATTAAAGCTTTTAAAAATGTTAATGTAAAGATATATAATCCAATTCTTACAGATATACAACCTGAATATCCATTACCAGATATTAAATATGTTGATGAATTTGGGCAATTAACCTTTAAAGATTGGACAGATAAAACAAAGTCTGAGGAAGAATTAAAGACATTTCTTTTATCAGAATTAGAAAAATCAAGTGAAATTAAATCATTTCAAAATAATAATTTAAGTGGATATGGTGGCTGGAAAAATAGAAAATTTCATGCAACAGGTTTTTTTAGGACTGAATTTGATGGTAATAGATGGTGGTTAGTTGATCCTGAAGGGTATGCATTTATAAGTATTGGACTTGATTGTGTAAACCCTGGTGAACATGCAAGAGTAACTTGGATGGAGAAATTATATTCAAAATTGCCAGAGAAGGAAGGCATAATAAATGATGCATGGGATATTTATAATGAGAATGGTATAGAAGATAAATATTTTAGTTTTGGAATATATAATTTGATTAAGATTTTCGGACAAAACTGGTGGGAAAGTTGGGCAAAGATAACAAAATCACGTATGTATATCTGGGGCTTTAATACAATTGGAAATTGGACAGATCTTAAATTTATAAAGTATGCAAAAATGCCCTATGTCCTACCTCTTGAAAATTTTCCAACAACAAAAAAGACTATCTTTCGTGATTTCCCTGATGTTTTTTCTAATGAGTATAAAGAAAACTCTGAAGCATTTGCAACTCAACTTAAACAGTTTGAAGATGATAAATATATGATTGGATACTTTTTAACCAATGAACCTCATTGGGCATTTGTGGATAATCTTAATATTGCTCAAGAGATGTTGGAATGTGATTTTGAATTAGCTTCAAAAGATGCATTTATTGATTTTATTTCTAAAAAATATAATAATGATATCAAATTGTTTAATAAAAGTTGGAACTTATCGTTAAATAATTTTGCTGAACTTAAAAAACCTATCAAAAAAGCATCAAGGTTATCACAAAATTCCAAAAATGATCTTGAAGAATTCAGCAAGTTGATGGTTGAGATGTTTTGTAAAGTTCCTTCAGAAGAAACAAAGAAGGTTGACCCTAATCATTTGAATCTTGGTATGAGATTTGCATGGATATCTAGTGATGCGTTATATGCAGGTAGCAAATACTTTGATGTATTTTCTATAAACTGCTATCAAATGGATCCATATGAGGATATAGATAAAATAAGTAAGAATGTTAATAAACCTATTTTGATAGGTGAATTTCATTTTGGAGCATTAGATAGAGGGCTTTTGGCAACAGGACTAAGAGCAGTAAAAACTCAAGAGGATAGAGGTAAGGCTTATCAGATCTATATGGAAAGTGGAGTTAGCCACAAAAACTTTGTTGGTGCGCATTATTTTATACTAAATGATCAAGCTGTATTAGGTAGGTTTGATGGCGAAAATTATCAGATTGGTATAGTTGACGTATGTCATAAGCCGTATAAAGAATTTGCTGATTTTATTGTAAAAACCAATTATGGTCTTTATGAAGTGGCAGCAGGACGTAGAAATAAAAGTAATCAATATCCTATTGAGATTCCAAGAGTGGCCTTTTAAAATAAATACAAAAAACAGGGTACATCAGGAGGTATACCCTGTTTTTTTATATCCACCTATTTTTCAACAGGAAATAACTTTGGGAAATAAGTTATTCACATAGTTATCCACATTATCCACAGATAATTTTTTAACAGACCTTTAAAGTGTAACTGTGGATTATGTAAATTTTGTGGATAATAAATTATTGCAATAAAAATTAAAATATTGGAATGTTTAGATGATATATTTCTTATATAATAAATCTAATTAGTAAAAGGTATTGATTTGTAATAATTATTTTATAAAAATAAAAGGAGGAATGAATATATTATGAATATGGATAAAGAAGTTGAGATTTTGTTACATCCAAAAAAACAAATGGCAATTAATAATCCAGATGAAAACTATATTGAGTTTGAATGTACATTAGACACTGATAATGAGTTTAACTTAATTATTAACTATAAATGCCTTGAATCATTTTCAAGCCTACTTTTACATATTAATGGTTATTGCTATGGGGATTTTGGATTGTTTAAAAATGAACAACACAAAGATATAAATTTAGCTTCAATAAAACTAAATAAAGGTACAAATTTAATTAAAATTGAAAGAAGATGGGGAAGTCCAGTTGAAATAAAATATATTAAACTTCTATCAAAGAAAAATGATATAAATATTAGACCAAACTTTGAACTTTCAAATAAAAAGGCTAATGACGAATGTAAAAGACTAATGGAATATTTTTCTAATATATATTCTAATAAGATAATTGCAGGGCAGCACACCAATTCTGCAGTAGGGCCTGAAATGGCATTTATTAAATATAAAACTGGTCAAATGCCTGCACTTAGGGGTTTTGATTTTTTAAGTTATACTTCAAATACAATAACAAATGATATGAGTGCTCATGGGTTAATTGAGGTTGAAATAAATAAAGGTTCTGTCGAGGCTGCAATAAAATGGAATAAAGATTATGGGGGAATAGTAACATTTTGCTGGCATTGGTATGCACCAACAGGAGGGATTGACAAGACATTTTATACAAAGAATACCGATTTTGATGTAGAAAGAGCACTTATTACTGGGACAAAAGAAAATGAACTTTTAATCAATGATATACGAATGATTGCTGAACAGTTAAAACGTCTTGATGACTTAAATATACCAGTTTTATGGAGACCTTTACATGAAGCTGATGGTAGATGGTTCTGGTGGGGAGCTAAAGGGCCAGATCCTTATAAAAAGCTTTACTATTTATTATATGATATACTTGTAAACCATTATAAACTTAACAATCTCATTTGGGTTTGGAATGCACCTCAAGAAGAATGGGTAATTGATAGTGATTATTTTGATATAGCAGGTGTTGATATGTATGCACCTCAAAAGAATTATGGACCATTAAGAATAAACTATGAAAAGATATGTGAACTCACAAGTTACAAAAAACCAGTAACATTATCAGAAAATGGACCTATTCCTGATCCAGAGATACTATTGGATACTAAAACATACTGGCTCTGGTTTATGCCATGGTTTGGTGATTTTGTTTTGTCAGAAAATTTCAGCACATTTGAACATTTAAAATATGTATACAACCACGAGAATGTTATTACATTAGATAAGTTTGATCTATTTAGGAAATAAGAAAAAGGAGGCTAAAATCACTTTGATTTTGCCTCTTTTATTTTTGATTATTTTTTCTAAATTCATGGGCACTTGTTAATTTATACTTCTGAAAAACTCGTGCAAATGTAGAATATGAATCAAACCCAACTTCAAGTGCAATATCTGTTATTGGTTTATCTGTTGAAGTTAATAATGCACATGCATTTAATATCCTTATTTCATTTAAAAAATTATGAAAATTAGTTCCAACAAGTTTCTTAAATATTTGGCTTATGTATGACTGACTTAAGTGATATATATTAGATAATTTTTTTAGACTAACATCCTCGTTGTAATGTTGGTGAAGGTAGTAAACAATATTCCAATATTCTGGATTTACGTTTAATGTATCACTTTTTATTACATTTTCTTTTTCTTGTCTTCGGGATTTATCGAAAATGGTTATTACTTCGATAATCTTAGCTTTTTTAATAAGTTCACTCCAAATATCATAGTTATTAGAATAAGTCAAAAGCTCAGAAAAAATTAACTCTATTTTTTCCATTTCATTTTTATTAAATTGATGTGCTAAAGGGATTTCCTCTCCATAATCAAGTAAAAGTTTTGCTATGTCAAAAAATAAAGCGTTTGGGGCGAAAAGAGCTTCAAATGCTATTGCACCAACATATATACATAATGGATTTTTGCTATCATACTCAATTTTGTGAACCTGATAAGGAAGTACAACAGACATTGTTCCTGGTTTTAATACATGCCTTTTTGAGTTAATTGTTTCAAATCCTTCACCCTTCAAAACATACATAAACTCAATGTAGTTGTGCCTATGAGGAATGAAATAGCCTGGATCTTCTTGATAAGTACAAAAGCAGGTTTTTACCTTATTATTATTCAAGTCTCTTATATCATCAAAACAAACAGGATAGTCAGACAAAATAACCACTCCTAAGAGTTATATTATAAAAAATTATATCATTTACAAAAAGGCCATACAAACATTAAGTTCATATGGCCTTTTCCTTTAGTTAATCTTAAATACTTTAAATGTTGTTGGTTCTATTTTAATTCTATATATTTTTTCATTATTTAATAGATTTTCAGTATACTCTATTCCATTAATTGCATCTATTAAACTTTTATTTTTATCTTTTATATGAACTGTCACAACACTTCTATATGGTAAGAATGACTCTAAAATAAATGTATTGTTATCGTATAAAAATATACCTAATTTTTCTTCTCCATCGATATAAAAATCAAAATCTGACATAAATATTTGCCTAATGTAAGTTAGTACCTCTTTAGGATAGTAATATAAATCTGAGTAATTATCAGGTATGACAAGAGTATAAATCCGTCCCTTTCCGTATGTATCTTCTGTTAATATAGGAAAGTTATTTTCACCACTTACTGAAACAATAAGCGGCCAAGTTGCATTGTTCCTATATTCCAAAACAGGGATAATTATTTTCTCTTTGCTATATTCATATCTTTCAAATGCACAACCTTCAGCTTGAATTGCAAATGTATTTGCAACTACTTTTTTATCTGTATATCTAAGCGAAGTCAAATCTTCTACACCAAAGCCTTCCATTTTCTTTACAAAACCAGAGGTCATAATAATATTTCCACCATTTAGTAGATGGTTTTTAATCTTATCAATTATATTTTTATCTTTTGAACAATTTGCAGTAATAAATATTGTATTTTTTGTGTTAGGGAAGTAATGTAATGGTTCAAAAGGAATACCTACCATACCTAAATAATCATAAAGGTGGTCTTCACCATATGAATGAAAAGGTTGATAAACATATACCCCTTGAGGATTTCCTAAATATCCAAGTAAGTTATCCAATCTTTCTAACTCATGGCCAAGAGGTGGAACAAACACAGAGTTTCTTAAAGAATTAAAATCAAACAAAGTAAGCTCTTTTGCTTTTGAAAATACAGTTAAATAAGCTTGCTCTAAATAATATCCTAAATTATAAATACAGTCAAAAGAGTCAAACCAACCACCACCATTTCGATTTGGTGCAAGGTTTTCAAACCATCTCATTAAAGAATAGCTAAGATATCTTGATAAATGTTGCTGTGTATATTTTGCATCACGAGTTTCAGTTCCAGTATAAACTTCATCAAATATATTTATTTGTGTTTCGGGATTATAACCTGTTTCTTGATAAGATTCATTCCAGTTGGGATACTTTATTATCATATTAACAGAAGGGTTTATTTTCTTAGCCGGTTTTACAATGTATTCTTGAGAAACTTTAGTCATAAGATTGAGTCTAAACTCTTCCCATGAAAGATTACCCTTCTGCTCAATGCAGCTTGGGCATGAACAGTTAGTAAAATAAAAATCATCAAAAATAATCTCATCAAATAATGAGGCTGTATATTCAACTATTTCTTGTAACCTTGTTAATAATTTTTCATTAGTATAGCAGAATGTATGGAATATTCTTAAATCTTTATATGGATCTATGTTGTCATAATCAATTGTTGCAGTAATACCACCAGATGTTTTAATACTTTCATTTTCAAAAATATTTTTTATTTCAAGCATCTTATTTTTTGGCACATCATCATGTCCTCTATGGGTTTCAAGATATACCTTTGATATTTTTAAATGTTTTTTAAAGAATGAGATATCTTTTTTTAAATCTTCAATATTTATTTTATTTAGAAATCCAGCAGTGCAGTAAATTGCAAGATTAAAATGATTATAGTTCATGTAAAATAATCCTCCTTTTAATGTGAATTAATTTTATATTTTATTATAACAAATTATAACATGATTAATTTAAGAAATTACCTAAAAAAATAAATAATTTATAAAGATTAATGTTAAATATTTCATTTGAAAATATTGAGAAATAATAATAATATAAAGGTACATATATTATGTAAACTGGAGGAATTGTAATGAAAAAGGTTTTAAGAACATTTATTTCTTTAGCTTTAAGCTTTACTATTCTTCTAACTTCTATTTTTGCCATTTCTGCACCTAAGAAGAAAACAACAATAGGTACCACTACAACAAACACCACAACAACGTCAACAACCACAACAGCTTCTACAACAACTACAAACACACAAAAGACAGTCTTGGGATTTACGACCTATTATTACACAAATGATTCCTCATCGCTAAATTCATTACAAAATAACTATTCAGCTATTAATGAGATTGTAACAGCAACTCATGTAACAGATGGCTATGGCAACATAACAGGGTTAATACCTGTAAGTCAAATAACCTATGCAAATGATAAGAATATTACGCCTATGATTATGATAGGAAACAACTTTGACGGGAAAGTGGCACAGATACTTCTTGAAAGTGAAGCAAACAGAAAAAACTTCATAAACAACTTACTTAATATTATTAAAAACAATGGATATAAAGGTGTTAATATAGATTTAGAAGGGGTATATTATTATGACAGAAACTATTATACTACATTAGTAAGTGAAGTTTATAATACACTGAAACCTTTGGGCTTCAAAGTTACAATTTCAGTTCCAGCAAAAACTTATGACAGTTTGACTAATTCATGGAATGGTGCATATGATTATAAGGCGCTTTCTAATTATGTAGATGAGATGATTATTATGACTTACGATGAACATTATCCTGGCGGTTCACCTGGACCTGTTGCTTCAATTGGATGGGTTGAAAATGTTATAAAATATACATTAACAGTGGTTCCAAAAGAAAAGGTTCTTTTAGGTGTTGCAGCATATGGTTATGACTGGTCAAGTTTAGGTACAAAGGCATATTCAATAAATGGATGCTATTCATTAGCTCAAAAGAATGGTGCTGCAATTATATGGGATGATATTTCCAAAACCTCATATTTTAATTATGTGGATTCGAGTGGGATTAGTCATTCGGTTTGGTTTGAAGATGCAAAAAGTCTCCAATATAAAATAGAATTAGTAAACAAGTATGGTTTAAAGGGTATAGGGATTTGGAGATTAGGACTTGAGAATAGTGAATATTGGGGTATGATTAAATTGAAATTTAATAAGTAAAAAATACAAAGGAGCTTAACTTTTTAGTTTGGCTCCTTTGTAATATCATTTTTATATACATAGTACATATTTGCAAACATATAATTTGAACACTTTTGTGGTTTTATCAAAATACAATATTGACAAAATTACTGATTAGTCGTAAAATATAATTGTAAACAGTCATAAAACAACATAATACATATTAAAACCAGTCAAAATCAGTCATAGCTATTAACACCATAATGGTGTTAATGATAAAAATAATTTTTGGGAGGAGTAATTATGAAGCACTCTAAAAAGATTATTACTATTTTACTTATCTTATGTTTTTCATTTACACTTTTCTTACCAGTTGCTTTCTCTGCTACATCAAGTGCAAAGGGAAAGGTTATACTTGAATTCTGGTCATTTTGGGGTTCGGCTACAAGAAGGCCAATAATTGAGAAAATGGTTAGTGATTTTAATAAGTCTCAAAACAGAATATTTGTCAAATATGTTTTTGTTCCATGGGGAGACATATGGACAAAGAACTTAGCTGCGATAGCTGCTGGCAATCCTCCAAATGCTATAATCAACGATATAAACACAGTTGCCCATAGAGCAAAAAACAAACAAAATACAGACCTTACACCTTTTATTGGCACAGGTGATCTTAGCAAAAGATACTTTCCAGCACTTTGGAAAACAGTTTTATACAATGGCAAACCTTATGCATTGCCATTTAATACAGACACAAGACTTTTATTCTACAACAAAAAGCAATTTAAAGAGGTTGGTTTAAATCCAGAAAAACCACCAAAGACATGGGCAGAATTAGAAAGCTATGCTAAGAAGCTTGATAAAAAAACAGGTGCATTTTATACTAGAATTGGTTTTTATCCATTATATGGAAACTATGGAGCAACTAGCTGGATGATTAATGCTGATAAAGGAAGAAACTTTATTACTGATGATGGACAGATATTAGTAAATACACCTGCAAAGGTTCAAGCTTTAGAATGGATCAACAAATGGACAAACAGACTTGGAAGAAATGCAGTAAATGCATTTCAGGCACAATTCGGTTCAGCACAAGCAAACCCATTTATAGCTGGTAAGCTTTCAATGATTGCTGAAGTTGCTACATTCTACACACAAATTAGAGACTATGGAAAGGACATGGAATGGGGTGTTGCACCAATTCCTGAAAAAACACCTGGCAATGGCAATTGGAGTTGGGGTGGAGGTTTCGTTGCTGAAATTCCTTATGGTGCAAAGCATCAACCGGAATCATTCCAATTCATAAGATATTTAACAGATGTCCAAGCACAAAAATATTGGGCAATAAAGAACTTTGATATAGTTGCTAATGAAAGAGCATTTAAGGATGCTGAAATGATGAAATTACCGGTATTACAGGCTGCAAAAGAAAATATGAAATGGACAGTTATAACTCCAATACCAATATATGCTCCTGATTATTTAAGTCTTATAAATCCTAATATAGATGCAGCTTTACTAGGGAAGATGACTCCAAAGGCTGCTCTTGATAAAGCTCAAAAAGCAGTTGAAGATTTAGTAGCTCAAAATAAAAAATAATGATTACTGAATTTTTATGGTGGCTCAAATATATGAGCCACCAAGTTTTTTAAAAAGTGCAATATTTCAAAGGGGGAATATAGCTTGATTAGAAAAAATAATAAGATGTCTTCATTACAAAAAGCTGAAGAGCTACAAGGTTTTATATTTATACTTCCATGGATAATTGGTTTTATTGCATTTACTATGGGTCCTTTGCTTTTTTCTCTTTATGCAAGCTTTACAGATTATAATATAACTTCAAAAATGAATTTTGTTGGATTAAAGAATTACATTACAATGTTTACAAAGGATCCACTTTATTGGACGGCTTTAAAAAATACTATCTATTATGTCGTAATTGAGGTTCCATTAAAGACTATTATTGCTATATTGTTAGCTGTTATGATGAATCAAAAGATATACGGTATCAAACTATTCAGAACAGTATTTTATTTACCTTCAGTACTTTCAGGTGTTGGTGTTTATATTCTATGGATGCAAATGTTCAACCCAACATCAGGTCTTGTTAATACTATTTTAGGTTTTTTTGGTATACAAGGACCAGCATGGCTATTTGATCCAGCATGGTCTAAACCTGCGGTTATTATAATGAAATTATGGGGTGCTGGTGGGACTATGTTGCTTTTTTTGGCTGCACTTCAAGGTGTTCCACAACAGCTTTATGAATCTGCTGAGATAGATGGTGCAAATGCAATTAGAAAATTCTTCACAATTACATTGCCTATGATAACGCCAGCAATATTTTTTCATGTTGTTACTAGCTTAATAGGTGCATTTCAGATATTTCAAGAAGCATATGTTATGTCACAAAATGGTGATGGTGGACCTGTAAGTTCGTTGCTATTCTATAATCTGCATTTATGGAATAAAGCCTTTGAGGTTTTTGATATGGGTTATGCCTCTGCGATGGCATGGGTATTATTTGCAATAGTAATGGTTCTGACAGTTATAAATCTTACTGTATCAAAATATTGGGTTTATTATGAGGGAGGAGAAAAATAATGCAACAGGGCAATATAATAAAGCCAAAGATATATCAGACGAGACAATTTAAAGAATCAGTCACAAAAATAATTGTAACAATAATTCTTTTAGCTGGTGCATGGGTAGCAATAATGCCGCTTTTATGGATGTTTTTTACTTCTGTAAAATCAATGGAAGAGATAATGTCATATCCTCCTACATTTTTTCCAAAGAAGTTTATTTGGAGAAACTATATAGATGCATGGAATTCAGCTCCATTTACAAGATATACTTTAAACACATTATTTTTAACAACAATTGGTGTAATATCTCATGTTATTGTTAATTCCTTTATTGCATATGGTTTTGCAAAGATTGGATTCAGAATGAAAAGTAAATTGTTTACATTAGTTCTTTCAACAATGATGATACCAGGTTTTGTAACCTTAATACCAACATATATTTTATTTGCTAAGTTAGGTTGGGTAGGAACATATCTACCACTAATTGTTCCTGGATTCTTTGGAAGTGCGTATGAAATATTTCTTTTAAGACAGTTTTTTATGTCTCTACCAGATGAGTATGTAGAAGCAGCAAAGATAGATGGTGCGAACCATTTTTACATATGGGCAAAACTTATGGTTCCACTAATAAAACCTGCCCTTCTTACCGTAGGTATAATGACCTTTAATGGAGCATGGAATGATTTCTTAGGCCCATTACTTTATGTTAATAATGAAATGATGTATACATTACAGATTGGTCTGCAAAACTTTAGAGGTACTGTTCAAACTCAGTGGCATTATTTAATGGCAGCCTCAGTACTTGTATTATTACCAGTTATTATTATATTCTTTGTATTCCAAAAATACTTTATAGAAGGAATGAACATACAAGTGGGTGTCAAAGGTTAATTTGTAGCTTTGGAAGGTGAAAAGATGAAAATTGATATTCAAAACAATCAAACTATTATAAAAGCAGAAAAGTATAAGCTGATATTTACTTTTAATCATCCATTGGTTAAATTAGAAGTGGACGGGCAAGATGCAGTTGAATTCTTCCCTTTTTCACAAGTAAACGCTTTAGATGGTATTGATGATACTACTGCAATTGGAATTTGGGAAGTAGAAGAAGAAGACAAAAAGATAATTGTAAAAAATAGGTGCAAGAGCAGTATTTGGGATGAAAAGATATATAAATTTATCTGCACTAATGAAAATATACACTATCAGATTGAGATAAAAGGCAATAATAGAATTACTGACATAAAGTACTTTGGTGGCAATATGTCTGCTATAGTTAGATGGGGTTCTGGCTTTTTTTATTCAAAACAGGATTTTGAAAAGTTATTTAATCCAGAGCCAAACTCTCATGAACAGAATATATTTGAACCATCAATATTTACAAAAATTGATATAATGGGTGTTCCATTACCTGCAAAGGGAGATTGGTTTTTTACTCCGCCTCCATTTTGTTACTCTTTTAAACTAAAAGATAAAGAAAGTTATCTCTCATTTGGTTTAGAAGCAAAACCTTTTGAAAATTTATATAACTATTTTAATTATGTTGGGACTACACAGGCATTTTATCTTGAGACATCTTTAGAAGGTTACAAAGATGTAGAAGGATTTTACACATTACCACAGATTGGAATATACTTTGGTAATGGTTTTTATAATACAATTGAAAAACATTCCCAATATCTATGTGACTATGTTTATGAAATAAAAAAGAAAAGTGATATATATGAGTGGTGGAAAAATCCAATCTACTGTGGATGGGGTAGCCAATGCTACAAAGCAAAGATACTAAATAAAAATGCTCCTGAGCTATCAAGACAAGAACTCTATGAAGAATTTTTAAATACCTTGGAAAGTCGTGAACTTAACCCAGGAATAGTAGTTATAGATGATAAGTGGCAGAAACAGTATGGATTAAATGATGTAGATACTGAAAAATGGCCTGATATGAAAGGCTTTATACAAAAAAGACATGAAAAAGGGCAAAAGGTTTTACTGTGGCTTAAAGCATGGGATACAGAAGGGCTTGATAGTGAATTGTGCATAACTAATAAAGTAGGTGTAAAGGTAGCATTTGATGTTACTAACCCAAAATTTGAGACTATGCTAAGAAACCAAATAAGATATATGTTATCAACTGATGGCTTAGACGCAGACGGTTTTAAAATCGACTTTACTGCAAGAATACCAGCAGGGCCTGGACTTCTTAAATATTCATGGCAGTGGGGATTAGAACTACAAAAGAAGTATCTTGAGATATTATATACAGAAGCCAAGAAAGCAAAAAATGATGCTCTTATAATGGCACATACGCCACATCCATATCTTTCTGAGTATATTGATATGATAAGGCTAAACGACATAAATGTAGGTAAAGATATTCTTAGTGCAATGAAACATAGATTTATGATAGCAAAAATAGCTTGTCCTGATGTATTAATTGATACAGACAACTGGCCAATTACTGATAAAAAAACATTACTGGAATACATTAAACTACAACCAGAATTGGGTGTTCCATCACTTTACTATGCTACACATGTTGATTCAACAGGTGAAGAATTAGATATATCCGATTATTTGATGATTAGAAGCATATGGAATTCTTATTGCCAAAAGATAAAATAACAATTACGGAGGTAAATTTATGAGTAAGGTTATTGGTATTATTCATACTACTCCTGCTACAATAGACCTTATTAAAGAGCAGATTAATATATATTTGCCAGATTCAAAGGTATTTAACATTGTTGATGATAGTATATTACCTTCGTTAATAAATAAAAGTATGTCTATTGAAAAAATAAAGCAAAAGTGGTTCTCGTATGCAAAATACTTAAGTGAGCTTGATTGCGATATTATTATAAGTGCTTGTTCATCAGTAGGTGAAATAGCTGAAGAGGCTAATAAATTTATAGGTAAACCTGTAATTAGAATTGATGATGAGATGGCAAATCAAGCTGTTTTGAAAGGCTCTAAAATAGCTGTATTAGCAACATTAAACACTACATTAGAGCCTACTAAAAATTTAATCTTTAAAAAAGCAAAACAAATAAGTAAAGAGATTAAAATTGAATCATATATAGTTGAAAATGCCTTTGAAGAGCTGACAAAAGGAAATAAAGAAAAACATAATCAACTGGTAACTGAAATGATATTGAAATTAAAAGACCTTTATGATGTTATAGTCTTAGCTCAGGCTTCAATGTTTAATATAGTAAAAGATAATCCTAAGTTAAATGTTGAAAATATATTAACAAGTCCCAGTTCAGTGATAAGGAAAATAAAAGAAATATTGGAGAGTAAATAAATGAGTTTGCTTGGGATAGATGTTGGCTCAACTAATATTAAAGCAGGATTATTTGATATTAATGGAAATCTACTTTGTGTTTCGTCAAGGTTTACACCAACTCATATTGATAAAGATGGTTTTTATTATATTAATCCTGACAAAGTAACAAGTATAATTATCGAGCTATTAAATGATATAAGCCAAAAAGGATATAATATAACCTCTATTGGTATAACCTCCATGGCAGAAGCAGGTCTATTATTTGATGTAAAAAATAATCGACCTGCAACCCCAATTATTCCTTGGTATGATAAAAGTTGCATTGAATATGTGAATAACTTTATAAGTAGATATGATACTGAAAAAAGGTTTTATGAAACAGGAGTTTATCCAAGTTTTAAATATGGAATTTTTAAGATTCAATGGCTTATTGATAAATATGGTTTAGATGTGAAGAATTTAATATGGCTAAATGTTGCTGACTTGGTTGCATTATTCTTCACAAACAAAGCTTTTACAGATTATTCATTGGCAACAAGAACATATGCGTTTAATATTGTAAAAAAACAATGGGATAGCAATCTACTAACTGAGCTTAAAATACAAAATATCTTTCCAGAATGTGACTGGGCAGGTTTAATAACATACAAAATAAAAGAAGACTTTAATAACTATGGAATATCAAAGAATGCAAAAGTTGCGATAGCTGGCCATGACCATCTTTGTGCTTCAATTGCAGTGGGAGCAGATGATTTAAAAACAGTATTAGATTCAATAGGTACTGCTGAAACATTAGTTGGAATAAGAGAAAACACACCACTAAATAAAAATGATAGAGAAAGTGGTATGTCTTTCGGATGTCATATTTTAAAGGATAAACTTTACTGGATGGGCGGATTATCAAGTTCTGGTGGTTCAATTGAATGGTTTAGAAAAAAGTTTTTAAATGGGGTTGATTATGATAAGTTAATAGAACTATTAATAAATGAGGATAAACCTACTGGTATTTTATATTTCCCGTATCTAAATGGAAGTGGAGCACCAAAGCCAAACATTAATACAAAGGCTGTATTTATTGGAATAGATAGTGAGACTTCAGAAAGCAGACTACTAAAGGCAATAATAGAAGGAACAAACTATGAAATAAAATGGATATATGAGATGGTTGAGAAATATATAAACAGTTCTATTGAAAATATAGTTGCAGTTGGTGGAGGGACAAAGAACAAATATTGGATGCAGACAAAAGCGGATATTTTGAATAAAAAGGTTATAACATTTAAAGTTGCTGATATAACATTACTTGGAGCTGCAATAATAGGTGGAATTTCTAATAATGTTTATAAAGATTTGAAAGACGCAAAACAAACTGTTAGTAACGTTATCGATGAGATTTATTATCCAAACAATGAGTATATAAATGAATATGATAGATATTTTGCAGAATATATAAATTTACAAAACTCTTTAAGATCATATTACGATAGAATTAACAATTGTGGGGTTGATTAAAATGGGTGTAAATAGTTCATATAAAGTATATAATCTAAAAACAGTTTTAGATATAGCACGTAAATATAAATTTGCTGTTGGAGCATTTTCGCCAAGGTCAACAGCTATGATATTACCTATATTAAGAGCTGCAGAAAAAAATAATTCACTTGCCATAGTTCAAATTTCTCAAAAAGAACTACTAAAATATGAAATAACTCCAAAACAATTTGCTGAAGAGTTTTTTGAATGTTTAGATAGATATAATTTAAATGTACATGTTGTGTTACACCTTGATCATACAAAAGACATAAAGATTATACATGATGCAATTGATGCACGATTTACATCTGTTATGATTGATGCTTCTGATAAACCGTTAGAAGAAAATATAAAGATAACAAAAGAAGTGGTTGAATATGCTCACTCAAAAGGGGTATCAGTAGAGGCTGAGCTTGGTATGATTGGAACCACAGACTTTGTTGAGACCGATAAAGATGAAGAACTGTATACAAATCCTGAAGAGGCAAAATATTTTGTTGAGAAAACTAATGTTGATGCATTAGCGGTATCTGTAGGAACTGCACATGGTGTATATAGTAGCATTAGACAGCCAAAGATTGATTACAACAGGCTTATTGAGATAGGTGAACTTACTGATGTTCATCTGGTTCTACATGGTGGTTCCGGGATACCAGCACAAATGATTGTAAAGGCAATAAAATTAGAGAAAGGTTCAATTAGTAAAGTTAATATTGCTACTGATTTAGAATTAGAACTGTTAAGGGCTATAAATAAAACAAATTCATTAAAAAATAGTGAATTAAATGCCCTTGAAAAAGGATTACTTGAAAAAGGCAGAAATGCAGTAGAGGATTTAGTAATAGCTAAGATGGACGATTTTCTATTAAGTAAAGATAGCGCAAAGTTTATTTAAAAAAGTTAAATGCAGCATATTATGGAGGGTATGAAATGAAAGAAAAAAAGCTATATATGATAGGAAATGCACATATTGATCCTGTTTGGTTATGGCAATGGTATGAAGGCTTTCAAGAGGTAAAAGCGACATTTAGATCAGTTCTTGATAGAATGAATGAATATGAAGACTTTAAATTTTGTGCAAGCTCAAGTATCTTTTATAAATGGATAGAAAAGAATTGTCCTGAAATGTTCGAAGAAATTAAAAAAAGAGTAGCTGAAGGAAGATGGGAATTAGTAGGAGGATGGATTGTTGAACCTGACTGTAACATACCTTCTGGAGAATCATTTGTAAGACAAGGACTTTATGCACAAAGATACTTTAAAGACAGATTTGGTAAGATTGCAAAGGTAGGATTTAATATAGACAGCTTTGGTCATGCAGGAACTTTACCACAGATTCTAAAAAAAAGCGGCATAGACTTTTATGTATTCTTAAGGCCTCAACCACATGAAAAACATCTTCCTAATAATGTTTTTTATTGGCAATCCAATGATGGAAGTAAAGTATTAACAGCTCGTATTCCTTATGAATATTGCTCATGGGGAAAAGAACTTTCTAATCATATTGAAAGATGTGCAATGGAAATAAAACCTCCATATAAAGAAATGGTTTGCGTTTATGGTGTTGGTAATCATGGCGGAGGACCAACAAAGCAGAATATTGAAAGTATATATCAGTTAAATAACAAGCAGGATCTTCCGGAATTGATTATAAGTACACCAACAGATTTCTTTGAAGCAATATTAAATAATGAATATCCTGTTGTAATAGATGATTTACAGCATCATGCAAGCGGCTGCTATGCAGCACATTCAAATATTAAAATGATGAATAGAAAGGCTGAAAATTTACTTTTATTTGCTGAAAAGTTCAGTACAATAGCTGATGTTCTTGAGCTTCAAAGATATGAAAAAGAACAATTTCAAAATGCATGGGAAAATTTATTATTTAATCAGTTCCACGATATTCTAGCTGGGACATCATTAGAAGAAGCATATGAAGATGCTAGGGACATGATAGGTGAAACAATGTCAGTTGCTAAAAGAAATTTGAATTATGCTATCCAAGCACTTTCTTGGCAAGTTGACATTGAATACAAAGAAAACTCAAAGCCAATTGTTGTATTCAATCCACATTCATGGGATTCAGTTTCAAATATAGAACTTGAATTTGGAAACATTAACCCAAATGATGTGTTGGTAGACGAAAATAACAATATTGTTCCATACCAAAAGATTACATCACATGCTACATCTGGTGGCAGGAATAGACTATCATTTATAGCAACTTTACCATCATTAGGGTATAGAACATTTAGTCTTATTCAAAATAGCGAAAATAATATAGAATTTGAACCAATGAATGCATCAGATAACTACATAGAAAATGAAAGATTTAAACTTGAAATTGATGAAAATACTGGGTTTATTAAGAATCTCTACGATAAAGAGGAACAATTTGAGGTATTCCAAGGTCCAGCAGCAGTATTAAAGGTTATAGATGATAACTCAGATACATGGGCTCACGGTGTTCTTAAATTTGATAGATTTATAGGAGAATTTACTAAAAAAAGTAATAAACTAATCGAACATGGTCCTGTTAAATCGGTTATAAGGGTTGAAAACACTTATAACCATTCATTGGTAATTCAGGATTTCACAATGTACAAAGAAATAAACAGAATTGATGTTGATGTTGTGGTTGATTGGAGAGAAAAACAAAAAATGCTTAAAATACTTTTCCCTATTAATCTGATATTTGTTACTGCAACACATGAAGTACCTTACGGAATTTTAGAGAGAGAGACAAATGGAGAAGAAGAACCTATTCAATCATGGGTTGATATGTCAGGTATAATAAGAGGCAAAAACACTGTTTATGGTGTAAGCATTATAAACGATGGCAAGTACAGCCTTAGCATCGATAATAAAACAATTGGTCTTACAGTTTTGAGAAGCCCTGTATATGCACATCATGATCCAATGAAGCTTGAAGATGGAAAGTTTTATTCATATATAGATAATGGGATTCAAAGATTTAGATATTCAATACTTCCACATAAAGATAAGTTTAGTAATGCTAATGTAGTAAGGCATGCAAACGAAGTTAACCAAAGACCTTTTGCATTAGTTGAAACATTCCATAAAGGGAAGTTACCAAAAAAACTGTCATTTGCTAAGGTTGATAAGGAAAATGTTGTTATAAGCTGCTTAAAGCTTTCAGAAGATGATAACGACATTATTTTAAGATGTTATGAGGCTTACAATAAACAGACATTAGCATGTATTGAACTGCCAATATTAGATAAGAAGATAATAGCTGAATTTAAACCAAATGAGATAAAGACATTCAAAATCCCACGAGATAACTCAAAACAAGTAAAAGAAGTTAATCTGTTGGAATATGATATGTAAGAAGCGGGTGTTTTCATGAACAATATTACTGCAAAAAATGAGATAATTAATATCGGAAAACAATTGATGGATAAAAAATTTACCTGGGGCAATGCAGGAAATATTAGCATTAGAGTTGATGAAGAAACCTTTTTAATTACTGCAAGTGGAACAATTCTAAAAGAACTTACGGTTGATGATATAGTAGAATGTAAGTTAACTGAAAACGGATATGAATATAAAGGGGAAACAAAACCATCTAAAGAAGCTATTATTCATAGTTTGGTATACAAAAAAAGAAATGATGTTAATTCAGTAATACATGTTTCACCTTTTTATGCAACCTTTATTTCTATATTAGGCTTAGAGATTCCAAACAACCTATTTGTTGAGAATATGTACTATCTCGAAAGAATAAAAAAAGTTCCTTACAAACATCCAGGTTCTATAGAACTTGCTTCAGAGATAGAGAGATATGTAACCCAAACAAATATTATTTTATTAGAAAACCATGGAATACTTTGTTATGATACAAATTCAAGAGAAACAATGATAGCAATAGAGATTTTAGAAGAAACATGTAGAATGGTGGTTTTATCAAAGTCCATGGGGGCTGATATAGTAGGATTAAGAGAGGAAATAGTTAAGGATTTTTTGGGAAATTCAGGTTACAAGAAAAGAAGAAAATGGGAGGATGGAAGATGATAGGCGTTGTTGCAGATGATATTACAGGTGCAAATGATATAGGAATAATGTTTGCCAAAAAAGGCCTTCTAACAATTGTAATATCATATGACGTAGCAAGAGAGTTAAATAAGCAAAGTATAAATGCTGATATTATAATAATAGATACAAACTCAAGATTTGATACTGAAAAGGTGGCATATGAAAAGGCTTATAATTCTACCAAAATTCTTAAAGAAATTGGATGTGATAAATTTTACAAAAAAACCTGTTCAGTATTTAGAGGAAATGTTGGTGCCGAGTTTGATGCAATGTTAGATGCATTAAACGAAAAAAATGGGTATGTAGTTGCAGCATTCCCTAAAAACGGTCGTCAAACCCTATATGGTATTCATTATGTTCATGGGAAGAAACTTGAACATTCTGAATTTAGAAAAGACCCAATGCACCCAATGACTGAATCATACTTGCCTAACATAGTTTCAAAACAAACAAAAAGAACTATTGGTGTTTTAAATATAGAAGATTTAAGAAATGATAAAGAGTATGTAAAAAAAATAGTACAGGAAAAAGAAAAGATACTCAGCTATTTAATATTTGACTGTGAAAATCAAGAAGATTTAAGAAAAATTGCTGAATTGATTTACAACAAAAGAGTATTCATGGGAAGTTCAGCAATAGCAGAAGAACTTGCAGATTTAATTTTTAAAAATCCAATTGGGTTAAAAGGTATAAATCTACCTAAAAAAAATAACTATGGCATATTGTGTGCAGCAGGAAGCTTAATGCCGCAGACAAAACGACAGATTGAGCATTTAAAAAGTTTAGAACTTCCTTATATAGTAATTGATACAACAAAGATTTTCGATGAAACCATTAGAATTAATCTAATTGATGAAATTTCAGACAGGTTAGCAAAAATATTAGAAAATGGTCAGGATGCAGTTGTTTATACAGCAAATAGCCAAGAAGAAGTTGAAGAAACGAAATCAATTGGAAGGAAAAAAGGGCTTTCGGAGGTTGAAATATTAAATTTAGTATCATCGACATTAGCAGACATTGTAAAGAAAACCAAAGAAAAATTACCCATAAATAGAATAGTTGTTGCTGGAGGCGAGACATCAGCAGCAGTATGTAACAAACTAAATATAAATAAGATGATTGTTTGGAAAGAAATACAAAGCGGATTACCATCCTGTGTATCAGAAGGATCAGACAACATAATGTTAGTACTAAAGTCAGGAAGCTTCGGATCGGATGATTTTTTGAAAGAGGCTATAGAACATCTAAAAGAAAATATAACAAATTGAGGAGGAATTATTTTGTTAACTTCTCAAAGACGAAATAAGATAAAAGAAATATTGTTAAAAGAAAAATCTGTAAAAGTTAATGACCTTGTAAAGCTTTTTGGAGTATCTGAAGAGACAATAAGAAGGGATTTAGGTGCATTAGAAAAACAAAATTTAGTAAAAAGAAGTTATGGTGGAGCAATTCTAACTGATGAATTGCAGCTTGTTATGACAAATATTCCTACTGTGCAACAAAGAAAGCTCTTATTTTTTAAAGAAAAAGATGCAATTGGGAAACTTGCTGCATCACTTGTTTCAGAAAAACAGATTGTAATTCTTGATGCTGGTTCTACAACATGGTCTGTTGCAAGATATCTTAAGGATTTTAGTGAAATTACTGTTGTTTCTAATAGTATTGATATTGCACAGGAATTAGGGCAAAGTGAAGGAGCTGCAGTGTTTATTGTAGGGGGGAAACTTTCAAAAAGATCTATGAGCTTGGTTGGGCCGCAGGCCGAAATTGAAATTAAAAAATATAATGCACACATTGTATTTCTTGGAACAACTGCTATATCAACAAGCAGAGGAGAGTTTTTAAGCTCAGACATTTATGAGGCAGAGCTTAAAAAAGTAATGGCAAAGTCAGCACAAACAAAAGTTGTTGTTGCTGACCATAGTAAGTTTGATAAGCATGGATTAATTGCTTTTAGCAGTTTTGAAGATATCGATATTTTAATAACAAGTGATTTGGTTGATCCAGATATATTAAAACAGATAGAAAACAAGGGGATAAAAATAATGACTTGCCATGTTGACATTGATTAGTATTAAGACAAACGGTATAATGTCAAGGGGGTTTTAGAGAAAAATTTTTTAGATAATAAGGGTAAAAAAGGCAATAAAATAGCGAGCTA
>JBGGOQ010000014.1 GCA_041320695.1 Caldicellulosiruptoraceae bacterium PP1
AAATGGAAACGGATAGATGCTTTGTTAGACGTGTAGGTTTCAATCCCTTAGAGGTAGGCTAAAAACTTGGAATGTATGAGCAAGGTAGGAGACTCCCAGATGTGTTTCAATCCCTTAGAGGTAGGCTAAAAACTCTTCCATTATCATCTATCATCACGCTCCTTCCTTGTTTCAATCCCTTAGAGGTAGGCTAAAAACTAACTCCGTTGTATTCTTCACCAGCAGCCACTCTTGTTTCAATCCCTTAGAGGTAGGCTAAAAACCTGGTAACATGTTCAAACTGAAAGCGTTGTTAATGTAGTTTCAATCCCTTAGAGGTAGGCTAAAAACCTTTGGTATCTTTTTTCCTTGCTGGTACTTGCAATCGTTTCAATCCCTTAGAGGTAGGCTAAAAACTCTGAGCTGAATTTTTCTTTTTGCTGCTAATCTGCTGTTTCAATCCCTTATAGGTAGGCTAAAAACTGCAACCACCCTTTACAGTCGCAAGGCTTTATGACAGTTTCAATCCCTTATAGGTAGGCTAAAAACGCCAAAAAAATTTTAAAAAAAGCTTGCATATTATATGTTTCAATCCCTTATAGGTAGGCTAAAAACAATGGTAGAGAACGCAGGGAAAGGAATTGGAGTATATGGTTTCAATCCCTTATAGGTAGGCTAAAAACATGATGAAAATAAATATATATTTATTACTCCATTTCTGTTTCAATCCCTTATAGGTAGGCTAAAAACCACAAACATTCTTGAACAGCAAAGAGAATTTTATATGTTTCAATCCCTTATAGGTAGGCTAAAAACACTATACACTCCTTTACATCATTTTTTTAAAAAGTATTGTTTCAATCCCTTATAGGTAGGCTAAAAACTTTGAAACTTTAATATAACCTTATGTGTTTGTTTTTTCAGTTTCAATCCCTTATAGGTAGGCTAAAAACTGTCAAAAAGGTGCAGATACTACCCCTTTATTATTGTTTCAATCCCTTATAGGTAGGCTAAAAACAATACGAAAATTGTTAGAAGTACTGATTTAATAGGGTTTCAATCCCTTATAGGTAGGCTAAAAACTAATAAAAAGGCGTTGCAAGAATTTAAAATGTTGTAGTTTCAATCCCTTATAGGTAGGCTAAAAACGCGACTCAAGCACAAAAAGCGGTTAATTATATACTGTTTCAATCCCTTATAGGTAGGCTAAAAACCAAGAAACCATACATGGTAAAATCCATGTATGGTTGTTTCAATCCCTTATAGGTAGGCTAAAAACTTATGATAAGACAAGACGACGTTTATACATTTTCTAGTTTCAATCCCTTATAGGTAGGCTAAAAACATAGCTTCTTTTTCTTCTTCATTATTTGAATTTATGTTTCAATCCCTTATAGGTAGGCTAAAAACCGATATTCTTCTTGAATATCACATGCCGTTATTTTAGTTTCAATCCCTTATAGGTAGGCTAAAAACTTTTAGACGGACTTAATAGAATTGCATACAAAGATGAGTTTCAATCCCTTATAGGTAGGCTAAAAACCAAGAGCGGGACTTTGCGCCCCGCTGGACTAAAACTGTTTCAATCCCTTATAGGTAGGCTAAAAACAAAATATTAAGTGAGTCGATAGCAAAATTACCGCGTTTCAATCCCTTATAGGTAGGCTAAAAACCAAAAACAGCAGAAATAATGGATTATCACTATTTATGTTTCAATCCCTTATAGGTAGGCTAAAAACAGACTTGAGGAGACTAAAAAAGGTCTCCCTGCAATAGTTTCAATCCCTTATAGGTAGGCTAAAAACGAAGTTATAACAGAAAGGTTGTAATGCCTTTCTGTTAGTTTCAATCCCTTATAGGTAGGCTAAAAACCCTCTCTTAAGATTTTCTCTGCTATGAGCCTTGCCAGGTTTCAATCCCTTATAGGTAGGCTAAAAACTTGAGAAAAAAATAAAAGAAATAAATACTAAAGTGTTTCAATCCCTTATAGGTAGGCTAAAAACTTGCTCTCAAAGCTCCATCATATTCTATTTCCTGCCGTTTCAATCCCTTATAGGTAGGCTAAAAACCATATGGAAAAGTACCTTTTTGCTATTTCCTCACCAGTTTCAATCCCTTATAGGTAGGCTAAAAACATTTGTGCCACAAAGACTTTGCAATCTTTATCTTCTGTTTCAATCCCTTATAGGTAGGCTAAAAACTAGGTAATTCAGTAAAATCAATGATTGGTAGGTATTTTGTTTCAATCCCTTATAGGTAGGCTAAAAACGTAAAATTTAATTCAGGTAAAAAATACGGGAATTATAGTTTCAATCCCTTATAGGTAGGCTAAAAACCAAATTAAGTCACTATGAATTAGAATATCAATGGATGTTTCAATCCCTTATAGGTAGGCTAAAAACAGTTACTCTACCTTTTGAATCAACTGTTACCTTTGGAGTTTCAATCCCTTATAGGTAGGCTAAAAACATTAAAAGAGGTTACAAAGTCAAAGAGTCTTTACAATGTTTCAATCCCTTATAGGTAGGCTAAAAACGAGGAAAAGGTAACAATGCAAGAACAACAAAGAAAGTTTCAATCCCTTATAGGTAGGCTAAAAACTCAAATGCTAATGTTAAAGCACCAAATATTTCAATGTTTCAATCCCTTATAGGTAGGCTAAAAACTTTGACAGTTATGCTTAATATTAACGAAATAGATATGTTTCAATCCCTTATAGGTAGGCTAAAAACAAAATAATCATACAAATTTATTATTATATTTATACCTGTTTCAATCCCTTATAGGTAGGCTAAAAACTATGTGTTGAATCTTCTACAATTATACTTGCATTAGTTTCAATCCCTTATAGGTAGGCTAAAAACTTAACTCTGGACTCAATCCTTCTTTCATTCTATAGTAGTTTCAATCCCTTATAGGTAGGCTAAAAACGTTGTTACATCAGTAGGATTGCCTTTATTTTGTTGTTGTTTCAATCCCTTATAGGTAGGCTAAAAACTATAAAACATCTAAAATATATTTTTTTATTGGTACAGTTTCAATCCCTTATAGGTAGGCTAAAAACACTTTCACCCGCTGGTCTTAATGCACCGTTACCCATGTTTCAATCCCTTATAGGTAGGCTAAAAACGAGATACTTAGCAATATGGACAACACAGAAGATATGTTTCAATCCCTTATAGGTAGGCTAAAAACACGTGGAGAGCTTGATATATCTATAGTATATATATACATTATGGTTTTTGTAAAAAACCTGTAATAATTAAATTTTATCACTTATTATAGTCTTGTCAAGTATTTGATGGCAAAAAAATTTTCCTGTCGACCTCCAGGGGTTTTTACGTTATCTTAGGTCGACAGGAGATATTTTATTAGCTATTCTATATTTATTCATTATTATTTTTATATATATACGCTTGTTTTCTCTCTTTTTTATACTTAAAAAATGCATCTTTTAATATTATTTTAGTTATAAAATATTGTTTATACTAAATATATTTTTATTCCATATTGTTATTACAATTCTAAAT
Source organism: Caldicellulosiruptoraceae bacterium PP1 (assembly GCA_041320695.1). Lineage (NCBI taxonomy): Bacteria > Bacillati > Bacillota > Caldicellulosiruptorales > Caldicellulosiruptoraceae > Caldicellulosiruptoraceae bacterium PP1. The sequence goes on from JBGGOQ010000014.1 coordinate 3,510, forward strand.
ATTCAACTTTTTAATAATTACATAATTTATAACTTAAATTCCATCCCACTTTTCATCTAATAATTTTGCTTTTGAATATTGAAAAATAAAACTATAGAATATTGGACCTATTGATATATTTTTGTATATCCACAGTAAACTAATCATTACTATATGTGTTCGATAAGTGGAAAATTACCTAGATGAAACTGTCACTGTTGGTTTGGGGAATGGCGAGCCATTCGGAACCGTCCCCATTGGCTCGTTCATTGGTTCGTTAATTTGCATCATAGTTGGATAGTGCTAATTTTATTCTTCTAATTATTTCTTCTTTGATATTTTCTGGTGAAATCACAACTACATTTTTACCAAGCATAAGAATTCTGGATATTATTTCTGTTTCTTCTGATATTAAATAATATATTTCTAATAAATATCTATCGTTTTCGTCATCATATATTAATCTTTTTTCAAAACATGAAAATAGATAAAGTGCTCTTTCTAAAGCATTATTTCTATCTTTTATTGCAATTGTTATGGGTTGTTTAGCTTTTAGATTTTCTAAAAATTCTTTTTCCTCTTCTAAATAAAAGTCAAAGTTATCTATAGTGCTTAATATTGAGATATTAGTTATATTATTAATGCTGCATTTTATTATTTTATCTGTATCATTTGAATAAGCTATAAGATAAAACTTGTCATCCTTTATTGAATACTCAATATTTAATGGAATGGCTGATTTATTATTATATTCAACATTATTATTAGCTTTATAACAAAAGCTTATTTTCTTTCTTTCAACAATAGCTCTTAAAATTTCCCTAATATTATCCAATTTGCTTGTATTACTTTCATAAGCATTTGCATCAGAATTATTTTTGTATGTAACATTTTTTGTTATATCTGGTGATTCTTTAAGAAAATTATCTATATACTCTAAAATCTCGTTATTTAATAATGACCTAAATAGTTCTGATTTACTAATTGAATTAAGCCACAATTTTTCAGAAGCTGTAACTATAGGGATTATTGGGCTATCTATAGATAATTTAAATTTATCTTCTTCTACTTCTTCTAATATGTATAGATTTTGATCTATATCTTTTGATTTGTTCAGTATCATCTCTAAGTATTTCTTATTATATATTTTATATTTATTAAGTATTTTAGATATAGTCTTTTTTGAAATTTTTTTATCTTCTGAAAAGTATGCAGTATTAATTATCTCACATATTGCCTTAAACATATTACTTTTATATTCAACAAAGAGATTCATAGTTTTGTAGCATCTCCTTTAGTTCAGAAACTAATTCTTGGGTTAATTCCTGAGAACTTTCTGTATTTTTTACAATAACTCTATGACCAAAACTTAATAACCATGGTTTTATTTCTTTTATATTTGATAATGAATAATCAACATCAAAAGAATCTTCAGTAATATTTTTAATTTTAGCACCTTTTAATTCTCTTTTTACCCTTTTTAATAAAAAATTGTTACCTTCTTTATCTAATTTAAAATGCAAACTTATACTAATAAATTTGTTTTTTGATGATGGTATAGAAACAAAAAAGCACTTATCAATCAATTTTTCATATTCATTTAAATCATCTTTTGAATACTCACTATCTAAAATTTCTATATCTTGAACCCTATGAACTGGCAAAGCTGAAATCTTTTTATCCTCTTTTAAAACAATAAAATACCATCTTCCAAATTTTCTATCTAAAATAACTTTTATAGGAATACAATTAAATTCTTGAATTCCATTTTTATTTGTTTGGTATTTTATAAAAACTTTCTTAAATAAACTTATTGCTATTAAAAATTGCCAAACATATTCTTCATCCAATACTTGATGGTGGTTATTATATATATACCTAAAAATGTTTCTTTCTTGTTTTTGTTTTAAAAAGTATGAAATTGTATTTTCTATTGTTTCTTTTAAATAGTATCCGGGTACTGATGGATGCAATGTATTTGTATAATAATCAATAATATTTAAAAATATTTCCAATTGCTCTTTATCTTTTATTAGCTTTAAAAAATGCAATAAATCATGTCCTAATTTATATATTTTGCCATTTTCATCTAATTCAACAATATATCCATATTCAACCATTCGTTTTAGTATTCTCCTGAATGTTGTCTCAGAAAAATCAATAAAATGTCTTGAATTATTATCAATATTAGAACATTTTTCGATTAGCTCTTGAAAAGTTAAACCTTCTTTATATTTATATAGTATTTGATGAATTAGTATAAATGCTGAAATTTCATTTTTAGTGAATGTTTTTGAAAAATAGATATTTATTAGCGGATTGTCTTTTCTTATAAATTCTTCTTTTATGTATTGAAATTGCTTTTTTGATATTTTATATTTCCCTAAATTTTGTTCCTGGTTCAATAAAATCTTTATTCTTCTGAGTTCGTCATCATATTTCCTTGGGCTAATATTGAATTTTTTTATATCATCTCTTGAATAGCAACCATAAATATAAAATTTTCTTGAAAATTCTCTTAGTTTATTGAAGTCGTTTATGAAAAGATTAAATTCAGGCATAAGTTCACACCTTCTATAAAAATTCTATTATCAATTAATTTTACCATATTTATAAAAGATATTAATAGTTATGTGATATAATAAATAAATAATATATGTAATATTGTATATTGTAGGTTAATGAGGTGAGCAAATGAATAAACAAATAACTTCTATGTTTTTAATCTTTTCCCATGAACTTACTCAAGAACAAATAGATGATGCTAAAAAGACATTAGGTGTTGAAAAATTTATAAAATTACCCGGTGACATTCAAGAAAAATGGAGCAACATTCCACCAAACATTGAATTGTCATCAGATTTTTTTAAAGATCTTACTAATTTTCTTTTAGCTAATAAAACAAAAGTCAATTATTGTTTAGTTCAAGGAGATTTTGGAGCAACCCACTATATTGTAAATTGGTGTTTTAAAAATGGCTTTACACCAATCTATTCCACAACTGAAAGAAAAGCTGTAGAACACAAAAATGAAGATGGAAGTTTGTCTTTAATAAAAGTGTTTAAACATGTAATGTTTAGAAGATATATAAATGAATAAAGGATGAAGTCTACATGCAAGACAATCTCAATAATAAAAAAAGAGTTTTAATTTCTTTTATAGGTAGAGGTAGCTATGATAAAAATAATAAATATGAAACTGTAATTTATGATTTTGGTAATAATTATAAAATTGAAAAATCATTCTTTGGAGCTGCTTTATATGAATATCTTGAAAAAATAGGTCAAAATGTTGATCAGTGGCTTATTATTGGAACAAAAAATTCAATGTGGTCAGAAATTGCTACAACATTTAATTTTTATGAGGAGAATTTTGATTCTATATTTCCTTTGCAGGAAAAGGTAAAAGGTGAGGAGTTTGATTTATCAAAAGGGCTTTCAGATGTATTATTTAATGAATGGGTTAAATTAATAAGGAGTTATAAAAGTAATGTATCATTATTAATGGTTGATCCGCTAAATAATGAAATATACATAAATTCTCTACTCAATTTATTAGATAAACAAACTGAATACGAAGTAATTATTGATATTACTCATGCTTTTAGATTTATGCCTGTAGTTCTTTCATATTCTATAATGTTAGCAAAAAAGCTTCGAAAAATTAACAATGTAAAAGTTTATTATGGTTCATTAGAACTTACTCCAAGAAGTGAAAAAATAAAACCTGTAATAGATATTAGTATTATCAGTAAAATGGTTTCATTAACAGAGGCTTTATCTATCTATCAAAATTCTGGTTATTTCCCTGTAGTTTTAGATAACCTCAATATTGATAACTCTGATAAAATTTATTTTAAGATTGAAACAAATAGAAGTATTAATGATGATTTAAGAATTTTATTAAATGAGATGGAAGAAAAAAAGTCATCAGAGGATATTTATATAAATGAAATTATTGATTTAGTTGCTGATGAACTTAGTAAATTAAAAAATTCAAGGTATTTAGATGAAAGGATGATTGAAAGAGCTGACTATTTTTATTTTAGGAATCAATATCTAAAATCATTAGTTCTTATTTATGAGGCTCTTTTAATTGCTATTGGAAGAAAACTAAAAGGAATAGGATATAAGGATTTTATTGATTTCAAAGCTGACGAGTTCGAGTGGCGTGATAAGGTTAGGAGGCTTATATGGAATGAACTAAATAATTATACTGATTCAAAATATGAAAAGAACATAATTGTTAAAAGCGGCAATATATATAATATTATATTTGCATTATTTAATATTAGAAACTGTGTTATTCATGGCTCAATACCAAGAGATATTAAAACAAAACTTATCTCGCAAAGCGAGATTGATAGTTACCTTCATAGCTTTAACAAATTTGATAATTTATATAAGCAAGTAAGAACACTATTATATGACATTAATAGTTAATTTAGGGCTGATGATAAAGATATATCTAATTAGATAAAAATAATATTTAATTTTTATGTATTTTTAAAGATTAAATCGAGTAGGAGATGAATAATTATTTTATTCATCTCCTCTTACACCACCGTACATATCGTTCGGTACACGGCAGTGTGATCTGAACCCATAGCTATTATCAGAAAACCTCTTTTTATATATAGGCATTAAAACTTGTGCAGTAGCTAACTGAATAACTCTGTCTACTACATTAGGTATCCCAAGTAGTCTCTTCGCTCCATCAGGTTTTGGTATTTACACTCTCCTGACAGGTTGTGGACTATATTTTCCTTCCAGTAGTGATTACCTTATTTCCTATCCATGTTCTTTTAGGTATTGTAGAAGTCCATCTACTGTCATCCCATCAATACCATGACTTTCCTTATTGGCTTTTACTCTCTTATATGCACTGTTCATATTATTTTTCTGATAATATTTTCTCAAGTATGTCTCTACAGTATTCATTGTCATCCTTTCTTCCTTTATTGAACATGTAAGAAATACTATGCACTTCTACATTATTTTTGAGTTCCTCTCTATTTTCTTGTAGATAGTCTTCTTTATGAAGTTGTCTGCTTTCGTCATATTTCTTCGTGTCTTTCAAAATTCTGAAACCTCCTATCGTTCAGTCCATCCTACGCTAACGCGTATTACGTGGTACTATGACCTCTGCTGACTTCCTTCAGATTCTACCTCTCGGTGGATACCCTTGTCTTAGGCTAACAGTTGTCACTATCAACTCTCTTATCAAACTTCCACCGACAAGATTACGTCCATGTTAGGTGCACAAAAAAAAGCAGTGGATTTCAAAATCCACTGCTTTTGCTATTATACTCATTTTATACTTTAAACTTATCAATCTCATTTACCAACTCATTTGAGATATGTGATAGCTCTTGCGCTGTTGATGCTATCTCTTGAGCTCCTGCATTTATCTCCTCTGTTGATGCTGCAACCTCTTGGCTTGAAGCTGAAGTCTCTTGGGATACTGCAGTTATCTTTTCCATATTGGCAAGTATTGATTGATTAGCTTGGCTGTTTGATTTCATTACATCAAACGCCTCATTTACCTTCGGTGCTATTCCATTAATTGTAGTAAAGATATCCTTAAATGTTATAGTTGTCTTATCAACAGTTTCAATCTGTGTTTTTATCTTTTCATCTAAATCTTCTGAGGTGGTAATAACTCCTCTTGTAGTTTCAACTGTTTCGTTTATAAGTTTTCTTACCTGTTCTGCTGATTGTTTTGCCTGTTCTGAAAGTTTTCTTATCTCTTGAGCAACAACTGAGAACCCTTTACCATACTCTCCCGCTTTAGCAGCCTCTATTGAGGCATTCAAAGAAAGAAGGTTTGTTTGATCTGATATACTCTTAATAGTTTGAACTATATTTGCAATATCTGTTGTTTTTAATTCAAGCTTGTTAATTTCACTTCGCATTTGAGTAAGTGCCTGTTTTGTTCCTTCAACTATCTTTGATAGCTCATCAACCATATTTGAACCTTGCTTTGAGATAGCTAAAGTTGAATCGGTATTTTCTTTTATACCACCAAGTATGTTTTCAAGCCTTACAAGACCTGAGCTAAATTCTTCAAGTGATTGCATTGTCTGGCTTAATGACTCTGATTGATCGTTCATACCGCCAGCTACTTGCTGTATTGCTTCTGTAACCTCATTAATAGATGAAGAAATCTCCTCTGAAGTTGCTGATAAATTTACAGCAGAACTATTTACCTCATTTGCTGATGCTTTAATTGTTTTTAGCATCATGGAAAGAGCATCCAATGTCTTGTTGTAGGCCTCAGCAATGATATTTATCTCATTTGCTATTAATGTTCTATGTTTTATTCTTTCAGTAAAATCACCTATAGCCAATTTACTCATATGTTTTACTATATTGTTTATATAATAAGATATTCTTACTGATACAAGAAGTGATAATAAAACTGCAATTATAATAATAATTAAAACAACAACAATAATATTGTTCCTGATTTTATTTATTGGAGATAATATGTCCTTGTTATTTAATGCTGAAAAATAAACCCAATTAGTAAGCTTGTCCTTAAAATATATAGCTATCTTTTCTTCACCTTTATATGTGTAAGTAAGTTCTCCAGCAATATTTTTATTTATCTCTTCTAACCTATCTGCAATTACAGATTTTGTATTAAGCCTTGTCTTATCTGGATGCATAATAACAGTTCCATTAGGATTCAAAACCACTAAATAGCCATTTACGCCTATCTTGGTAGACTTAATTTCCTCTAACATTTTGGTAAGGTTTAAGTCAATCCCAGCAACGCCAACAACTTGTCCATTTTGAGTAATTGCTTTTGAAACAGTAAGAACAGTGGTTCCAGTTGCAATATCAGTGTACAATTCTGAGATATATGTTTTTTGAGTATCATTAAGTGCACCCTTGTACCAATCCCTTTTCCGTGGATCATAACCCTTTGGTATCTGTGCAATTGGGAACATAATCAACTTACCTGTTGATGTACCAATAAATACATTTAAATATTCATCACTATTAGGCTTTTGAATAGTTGTAAATAAGTCTATCAATCTTCGTTGTGCATCAGCATTTGTTAAAATATTTTTAGAGTCTGGATTATTAGCAATAATATCAACCTGTTGCATTGTTTTCCTGATTATTTCACTTTGGTGATTTACAAAGCTTTTTGTGGCATTTTTGTATACCTCTTTTTCAGAATTTAAAAGAGAAGTGTATAATTTATCTGTTGTAACTTTTGTTATTATTAAAGAAGGTATTAAAATTGAAAGAACGACAAATATAATTAAAAAAAACTTAAGAGATAAAGATCTCTTTTTCATAATATTCTCTCCTCGTCTATAAGAATAAGATAGTATAATTTTAATATTTTTTTCGACATTTTTCAACAAAATTATATTAAATGTAAACTTTTGTATACACAATTTCAATGTTTAATTAATTTTATCAATAATTACTAATATATATATTGCTTTCTATTGTTAAGTTGCAGTTCCTCTTATTGAAATTTAAAATTATGATATATATAGCTAATTAAACAAATTACTCACCTCATATATCTTTTATACTCTTTATCTACCACCTGTAAATAATTTAAAAACATCTATTTGAATTAATATTCTATTTCTGTCTCAGTGCCAAATAGTTCAAATTGTGCATTTAATATGTTGCTTTGTGATAACTCTTGACTTCTTTTATCTGGCTGTGATCCACCAACAAAAATCATATATCTGCCTTGTTTTAACAAACATCTTCCTTGCTCATCTATAAACGCCATTTGTCTTGGTGTAATATTGAATGAAACTTGAGTTTTTTGCCCTTTTTTTAGTTTTATCTTCTTAAAGTCTTGTAGACTATAGTTTGGAACAGTGCATGACGCATCTAATTGCTTTATATAAAGCTCTACAACCTCTTGTCCATCTAATTCTCCTATGTTTTCAACCTCGACTATAACCTCGAGGGATTCCCCTATATTGAGTTTATCTTTGCTCAGTTCTATATTTGAATATCTAAACTTTGTATATGATAATCCATATCCAAAAGGATAAAGAGCTTCATTTTTCATATATCTATAGGTTCTACCTTCCATGCAGTAGTCTGTAAATGGGGGTAACTCCTCAAGAGATTTATAGAAAGTAACAGGCAGCCTTCCAGAAGGATTAAAGTTACCAAAAATAACATCAGCAATTGCATTACCCCCTTCTTCCCCTGGATACCATGCTTGTATTATTGCATCGACATTCTCATCTGCCCAATTTATAGCTAAGGCACTTCCACTTAAAAGAACAAGAATTATTGGCTTTCCTACTTTGTATATTTCCTCTAAAAGTTCTTGCTGAACCTGAGGTAGATTCAAATCTACTTTATCTCCACCAGCCTGAGAATTATATGCATCTCCTGCCTCTCCTTCAATTTGAGGAGAAAGCCCTAAACACATCACAACAACATCTGCTTTTTCCGCTGCTGTTATAGCCTCTGCAAAGCCACCTTTAAAATTATTTGCAAACTCGAATGGTCTACCAATAAGGTCGCAACCCTTTGCATAGTATATTCTTGTATCCTTAGAAGCTCTATTTCTAATACCATCTATTGGGGTTACATACTTTGAAGGCCAACCATTGTAATTCCCTAATAGCACTTCATTGCAAAGTGCATTTGGTCCTATTACAGCAATTGATTTAATATCTTTTGAAAGAGGTAAGATATTATTTTTGTTCTTTAATAAAACTATTGATTCCTGTGCTGATTTTAGTGCTAATTGTCTATGTTCTTCTGAATCAACAACTTCATAAGGTATTTTAGAATATGGAACCAATTCATCTGGATCAAACATGCCTAACTTAAATCTTGCTTTAAATAACCTTTTTACAGCCTCATCAATTCTTTCTTCTGACACAAGCCCTGCAACAACTGCAGTAACCAAATGTTTATATGCATCACCACAGTTTAAATCACAACCACCATTCATTGCAAATGCTGCCGACTCTGCTGCAGTTTCTGTTACATGTTGATGAAGATGAAGATTACAGATAGCACCACAATCAGATACAACAAACCCTTCAAATCCCCATTCTTCTCTTAAAATATCCTCCAAAAGCAATTTATTTCCACAACAAGGAACACCATTTAATTGGTTATATGCACACATTATTGATTCTGCTTTAGCCTCTTTTATACATTCCTTAAAAGCTGGTAAATATGTTTCCATTAAATCCTTAATACTTACCTCTGAATTAAAATTCTCTCTACCTTGTTCTGGTCCACTATGTGCTGCAAAATGCTTTGGTGTTGCAACAGTTTTAAGATATTTAGGATCATTCCCTTGAAGACCCTTTATAAAGTTGACTCCCATTCTGCCAGTTAGGTATGGATCTTCTCCAAATGTTTCATGTCCTCTTCCCCATCTTGGATCTCTGAATATATTCACGTTGGGACTCCATATAGTTAACCCCTTAAATATACCTCTATCATTGTGTTTTATGTATTCATGGTATTTTGCTCTGGCCTCATCAGAAATTGCACACGCAATTCTATACATCAGCTCCTCATTAAAAGTAGCAGCAAGTCCTATAGCTTGTGGAAATACTGTTGCTGTTCCTGCTCTTGCAACCCCATGGAGTGCTTCATTCCACCAATTATACTTTGGTATATCAAGCCTTTCAATTTCAGGTGCGTTATGTACAAGCTGAGACACCTTTTCTGCTAAGGTCATTCTTGAAACAAGGTCTTCAACCCTTTCTTCTATAGAAAGTTCTGGATTTTTATATAGTGGTAAATTATCTTTATTCATATCAAACCCTCCAATTTATTAATTAGTAAGTTTCTTTATTTATTTATATATTACTTAATTATAACATTTTGTATATAAACAAAAAATCCTTGTACAAGTACAAGGACTTTTGTAATTACTTAATTAATTCTTTTATTGTTTTTACTGCTTCATTTATATAATTTGATAGATTATCTTCATGAACACCAACTATAAAAATATTGCACTTATTCATTGGAATCAATATTTTTTTGGCTCTACTTTCAGATATTGCTTTTGCCATATTTGGTGTTATCTCCCCCAACATTGAATTGGCTGAGATAATACCAATTGTACCAACAATAATATCAACCTTATCGGCATTATATACTATGGCATTCTCACCTGATGCGCCTTCATCTGCTCCTGCTTTTAACATTAAAGATGTAGCTAAAGCATTAGCACCAAGAGCAATAATCTCTACATTGCTTCCTGTTTCCTCTCTTAGCTTTTCTATTATAGCTTTTCCTATTCCTCCACCTTGTCCATCTATTACTGCTATTCTCATAAAACCCACACCTTTTATTTACTATTACAGTTTTGGCATTTCTGTATTGACAAAGGCAGTTCTAAATCACAACTTTCCAAAAGCTGTTTATCATATAAGATTTCTTCGGTTTTCCCGTCTTTTATTATCTTACCATTCCTCATAACTAAAACCCTTGAACAAGTTTCTAATATCATATCAAGGTCGTGTGAAGCAATAAGTTTTGTTTGAGGTAAATTGTTGATTATATTTATAAACCTTCTTCTTGATTTTGGGTCAAGTGCTGTTGTAGGCTCATCCATTAAAAGTATTTGAGGCTCTAAAGAAAGTATTGAGGCTATTGCAGCAAGCCTTTTTTCTCCACCAGAAAGTTTATATGGAGCTTTATCCTTAAGGTGGTATATACCAACAGTTTTCAAAGCATCTTGTACCTTTTTGTCAACCTCATCTTCAGAAAATCCATAGTTCACAGGTCCAAATGCAACATCGTCATAGACAGTTGTCATGAATAGCTGGTCATCTGGATCTTGAAACAAAAAACCAATTTGCTTTCTAATTTTTATAAGGCTTTGTTTGTTTAAGATATCATCAAATATCTTAATTTGACCATCTTTTAAGTCATTTAATCCAACCAAAAGTGATAACAGTGTTGATTTCCCTGCTCCATTATGTCCAATTAATCCAACCGATTCACCTTTTTGTATTTCAAAACTTATATCATCAATGGCTTTATGACCATCAGGATACGTAAAGAATATATTACTTACCTCAATTGCATTTTTCTTCATTTATTCACCTCAGTAAAACAGTGCATTAATAAAATTCCCAATCAAAAGTGTAACATTTACAAATCTAATGATAACAAAAAAGATAGACCAGCTCAATAAATATATAATGTCTTTTTTATCAATTTTCTCTTTAATTCCAATTACAAATCTATTGTTAAAGCCTTTAAGTTTCATAGCATTATATACCCTTTGTGCCCTATCGAAGGAACGTATTAATATCCCACCAGCAAAAGACCCCCATGCCTTGTACATTATCCCTTTGCTATTTGCAGCTCTTAGCTTATATGCATTAATCGACCTTGCTACCTCATCAAGTAAAAGGTTTATGTATCTATATGTCATAACAAACTGCAAGATAAGTATATCAGGTAATCTAATTTTTTTTAATGAATATGCTAACTTATCTATACTTGTTGTTGAAAGAAGCAAAAGTGTCGCAATTATTGTTAAGAAATACTTTATTATTAATGAAAAAAATGAAATCCAACCATAAGATATAGGCACACCAAAAATATTAAATGCTATTGTTTTTTCAAAAATGGGATTAAATATACCTATACCTAAAATAATAGGTGATGAAAATAATATAATTTTAATAAGTGGTTTTGCTGGTATATCTGATATTGCAAAAATATATATAGGATAAAAAATGAAAGGCATAAGCCTTTCAATGCTATATTTATCAAATGACATAACAAAAGAAATATACATCAATGTTAAAAATAACTTTACCAATGGATGTATCTTATTTATATAAATATTTCTATTTGATAACTCATCAAAAAGATTTAATCTATTAATACCATTATTTGTGAAAGACATATTTTAGTCCCCTAACTATTTTATGTTGTTTTACTTTTTTTCCTTGCTTTTATGATTATACCAATAAATAAAGCAAATGCAAATACAATAACTGCTCCAACAATACCTGAAGTAGATGTCCCCATTCTTTCTTGGCTTAAATCTTTATTTTTTGTGTCTACCTTAAATTGATAATCAGGAAATAAAGAAAGCTTCTCTTGAAATTTCCCAAGTTTTTCATATAAGCTTCCTTTACTCTTTAAATCTTCACTACCAGTAATCTTTTGAATTGACCATTCAAGCCCATCAGGATTTGATGAAGCAAACCATGAAACAAAGCCCCCAACAATTAATGAGAGGAGGGTAAATATAACCACTAATTTCTTTACAGCATCTGTTTTTATGGTTTCTTTTTTTTCATTTAAAATCTCAGGTTTCATTTTATATACAAACAAAACAATAGAACCTGTTATAACACCCTCAACAATTCCGATTGCTAAATGAATAGGCTGCATCAAAAGAACAAATGTAGAAAATGGCAGTTCAGTTTTACCAGAAAGTATTGTTTCTACAACAACACTAAAAGCACCTAACTGAAGTCCTACAACTACTGATAAAATTGTTGATAAAAATACATTCTTGGTATTATAGCCTTTTTTTATTAACTTTTTATAAATCAATGGGTAGGCTATAAAACATGTATAAAAACCTAAGTTAAAGATATTGCAGCCAAGTGCCAAAAGCCCACCATCAGCAAAAAATAGTGCTTGTATTGCTAAAATAACAGCCATTGTTATAAAACCGGCATATGGACCAAGCAATATAGAAAGAAGCAAGCCTCCTCCTATATGACCACTTGAGCCTGTTACTGGTATAGAAAAGTTAATCATCTGAGCAGCAAATACAAATGCTCCCATAACACCCATCATAGGTATTTTTCTATCGTCTAAATTCTCTTGCACTTTTTTTATTGAATAGGCTAACGTCGCTCCTGTTGCTATGTACATCGTTCCTCCTACATAAGGAGAAATTAAGGCATCTGCCATATGCATAAAAATAACCTCCTCAATCAAGAAATATTTTACATAAAAAAGCCATGAAGGTACTAACATCTTTGCAAAGATGTCAAAAAGCCTTCATGGCTGAAATTTTGTGGTTTTAAAAATTTGTATCTATGTTTAAATATCTAATTTGAAAGCCTTCGTGGCTTTCATTACATATTATATTATAATGAAAAATATCCTATTTGTATACCATTGTTATTCATTTAACTTATTTATCATTTCATTCATCATTTCTTCAGTGAAATGGCCAGCTCCAAACATTACAAGTCCTCTTAGCGGCATTTCTTTCATAAATGTAAGGGCTATCCCCATATCAACTCCCTGAAATGCACTGAATATTGCGTTCTTTTTCATATTCTCCCACATTATATTTAATATCTCTTTACCCTTTGGATCATCCATTAATTCAGCTATTGTTGAATTTCTGTCAAAAACCTTTTTAATTGGTGTTGTTGAAATAACCTTTATTGTTTCAGAAAGAACAATATCCTTTGATGATTTTCCTATCATTATTTCAAAATCACCTGTTTCAACAAACCAATCCTTAATATATTCATTATAGTATGCAAATGCTCTTTTATCTAGTTCGAATGAAACCTCTGTTTCTTCATCAGGTGCAAGATAAACCTTTTTAAAGCCCTTTAGTTCTTTTAATGGCCTTTGAACAGAGCTTTCAATATCTCTTACGTAAAGCTGTATTATTTCCTTTCCTGCTATACTACCTGTATTTTTTACTTTTACAGAAACCTTTACAGTTTCGGTATCTTTAATTTCCTTTTTATCAACCTTTATATCTGAATATTCAAAATTTGTATAAGAAAGACCGTATCCAAATGGGAATAAGACATCAATACCCTTTGTATCGTAATATCTATATCCTACAAATACACCTTCTTTGTATTCTACCTTTTTGCCATCACCGGGATAATTTAGATATGCAGGTGTATGGGATAGTTTAAGAGGGAATGTTTCTGGCAGTTTACCGCATGGACTATAAAGTCCAAATAAAATTTCAGCAATAGCACCTGAAACAGCCTGCCCTCCTAAATAACATTCAAATATCCCTTTGACTTTATCTACCCATGGCATTTCTATTGGAGCACCATTCATTAATACTACAACAACATTTTTATTAACCTTTGCAATTTCCTCTATTAAAATGTTATGGCTCTTTGGCATACTAAGATCTTTTCTATCATATCCTTCTGATTCATATATTTCAGGGAGTCCTGCGAAAATAACAGCAACATCTGATTGTTTTGCTATATCAATTGCTTGGTTTATCAAGTAATTATCAGTATCAGTTGAATCTAACTTGTATCCTCTTGCATAAAGAAGGTTAGCCTTGTTTTCAGTAATTTTAGCTATTTCATCAAAAGCTATATCTATCTTTGTTGGATTTACATGTGAACTTCCGCCACCCTCAAATCTTGGATTCTTTGCAAATTCACCAATTATTGCAATTGTTCCTTCTTTCTTAAGTGGAAGAATATTATCCTGATTTTTCAAAAGAACAATGCCTTCTCTTGCAACCTTCTTTGCTAATTCATGATGTTTTTCTTTATCGTATGTTGCATTTTTCTTTTTGTTTTCTAATCCCTTAAATACAAGTTCAAGAACCCTTTCAACAGCTTTATCTAAATCTTCTTCGGTTATTTCACCATTTTGAAGTGCTCTTCTTATTTGATTTTCACCAAAACCATTGCTTGAAGGCATTTCAAGGTCAAGACCAGCTTTTAGTGCTTTAGCTCTTTCATCAACAGCACCCCAGTCTGATACAACAAGGCCTTCATATCCCCATTCCTCTCTTAGTACTTTAGTTAATAGCCAATGATTCTGAGTGCAGTAGTCGCCATTAACTCTGTTATACGCTGCCATTATAGTCCATGGTTTACCTTCTTTTATTGCATACTCAAAAGCAGCAAGATATATTTCTCTTAATGTCCTTTCATCTGCAACAGCATCAATAGCCATTCTTCTATATTCCTGATTGTTAACTGCAAAATGCTTTATTGATGTTCCTACTCCTTGGCTTTGAACACCCTTTATGTAGCTTGCTGCAAGATGTGAAGCAAGATATGGATCTTCTGAAAAGTATTCAAAATTCCTTCCACATAAAGGTGTTCTTTTGATATTTACCCCTGGCCCTAAAATGACCGAAACACCTTCTGCTTGACATTCCTCACCTATTGCCTTCCCAATTTCTCCGACAGCCTCTGTATCCCAAGTACTTGCTAAGCATGAAGCAGTAGGAAAACATGTTGCATTAACACTGTTATAGATCCCTAAGTTGTCAGCTTTACCCTTTTGTTTTCTTAAACCATGAGGACCATCAGATACCATAATCTTTTCAACACCAAGTCTTTCAACAGCTTTTGTGTGCCAAAATCCTTCTCCGGAACATAATGAAATCTTCTCCTCAAGAGTCATTTGAGATATAATCTCTTTAATATTTTGATTCATTTATCCATTCCCCCAATGTTTTTATATTAATAAAATATTTTCTAAAATAACATATCTACATCAAACTCATGTAATCCTTTGATTACAATATCAGCTTTTGATAATATTTTTTCATCGCCTATTCCAACTGCAAACATATTTGCTGATTTTGCAGCCTGTATTCCAGCTTCTGCATCCTCAAACACAACACATTCCTCTGGTAAGATATTAAGTTCCTTTGCTCCTAATAGGAAAACCTCTGGGTCTGGTTTTGCTTTAGATGTTTTTGTCCCATCAATTATTGCATCAAAAAGGTCTTTAATTCTTAGATTATTTAGTATTAGCTGTGCATTTTTGCTTGCTGAACAAAGAGAAATTTTAACACCTTTTTCTCTTAATTTAATAAGGCACTCTTTAGCTCCAGGTAATATTTCAGATTCATCCATTTTGGTTATATATTCTACATACCAGTTGTTTTTCTTTTCAGCCAACTTAATTTTTTCCTCTTCACTAAAGCTAAGCCCACCTACTTCTAACAGTATCTCTAAAGACCTCATACGGCTTACACCCTTTAGCCTTTCGTTGTCTTTTTCTGTAAAATCAAATCCAAGCTCTTTTGCAAGCCTCTTCCATGCAAGATAATGATACTTTGCAGTATCAACAATAACCCCATCTAAATCAAATAATGCTGCTTTGTATTTCTTATAAGTCATCTGTATACCTCCATTTTCTTATTCTATTGCTTGACAAATTTTATTATTAACTATATCTGTATCTTTTTTCGTGTGTTTTTTAAGAAAAATATAGTATCCAATTATCGCAAATATAACAAATACTACACATAAGATAAAGACTGCCTTAAAACCTATCTTTTGTGCTATTACACCAAAAGCAATAGAGCCTATTCCAACCCCAAAATCCATAGCTGAAAAGAATGTTGCATTAGTAGTTCCTCTTCTTTCTGGAGGTGAGAGCCTTATTAAGAGTGCATTTAATATTGGCTGAGTAGAGCCAAATCCAAACCCGTAAAAAATCCCTGCAACAACAAACCATTCGATACTTTTTGCATATATTAGAATAACAAAATTAATAATTAAGAATATCATTCCGGGTATCAATATTAAAGAGGTATCCACTCTATCTGCAATACGACCTATTATAGGTCTTGTTATAAGAAGAGCTATTGCATATACTGTGAAAAATATACCTATATTATTAATCCCTTTTGAAAGGGCATAGGTAGGCAAAAAGGTCATTACTGCACCAACTGGGATCATTATCAAAAATACAACTATCGAACTTGGCATTGCTGTTTTTTCAACTATTACAATCTTTTTATTTGTGTTTTTCCCTTGCTGTTCAATTGATTTTTGAAAATTTAGCAAAAATGCCATCATAAGCCCTAACAAACAGACAAAATAAAATATAAAAAATGATGTCTTATAGCTTATATTGTTTATTAAAAACAATGTTGCTGTTGGTCCTATTGCTGTTGCTATTATATTTGATATGCCAAAATACCCAATCCCTTCAGTAAGCCTTGATTCTGGAAGTATATCTGCAACAACTGTTCCATTAGCCGTAGTATACGCACTAAACCCTATTCCATGTAAAAACCTTATAATTAACAATAGTATTATTGATGAAATAAGTCCATATGAAAATATGAATATTGAAAAAAGAAATATACCACCAATCAATATTATTTTTCTTCCTTTAGTATCAACCAAATTCCCAAATATAGGTCTAAATATTAGTGCAGATATTGTAAATACTCCCATCATCATACCTGCATCAGATTTATTTCCTCCTATATACTGTGCGTAAAGTGGCAGTGCTGTATTTTGCATATTAAATGAAAAACTAAGCAAAAATGACATAATCATAATCTTGATAAAATTTGATGTCCAGAGCTTCTCAGGTAAATTTGTTTGACTTTTTTGCATATTCATTGTCTCCCTTTATTTTATATTGTTTATCTTTTTTGATATTATAAGCTTATGGTTTCTTTAGATAATTGGAATAATAAATCTAAATTATATCTTCTAAAGTAATTCATCTCTCCCCTTCTTGTGCTGCTCTAATTCTCGGGTCAATAAAACCATATGCTATTTCCACTAAAAAATTTGCTAACAATACCGCTACAGTAATAAATAATGTACAACCTTGTATTAAAGGATAATCTAATTGTCTTATTGCTGTAAAAAGCAGCGTTCCTACACCTGGATATGAAAAGACATTTTCAGTTACTAAAGCCCCTGACATCATTGTTCCAAATGATAATGCAAGACCTGTTACCTGAGGTAACATAGCATTTCTAAAGACATATTTTATTATTTTCTTATCATTTAATCCAAGTGTCCTTGAGTAATATATGTAATCAGTAGTAAGCTCATATAAAGCCATCTGTCTCATTCCTATTGCTTGCCCACCTATTGCTACTATTACAAGTGATAAAAATGGAAGAACGTAATGCTTTGATATACTTGCTACATAATTCAATGAAAATGAAGGTATAATTCCAAAATCAAAACCTCCACTTGATGGTAATATAGGCCATTTAACTGTAAATAAATATAAAAGAATAATAGCCAAACAATAATAAGGTATATTTGAAAATACAAGTGATGTTGTAAATACTATATCATCAACCTTCTTCCCTTCATATGCACTAAAAGCACCTAATATATTCCCTATTATCCACCCTAATAGTATTGCAGGAATTTGTAATCCTAAAGACCAAGGTAAAGCTTGTTTAATCAAATCAATAACTTTACCGGGATATAACATAAATGATGTTCCAAGATCAAATCTTAATATGTTTTTTAAATACTCTATATATTGTATTAATAAAGGCTTATCTAACCCAAACTCTCTCATATATGTTTCATAAAATTTTTTTATTGCTTCTCCCTGAATATTGCCACTCATTGATAGCTGGCTTACCATAAGTTGAACCGGGTTACCTGGTATCAATCTTGGCAATATAAAATTTAAGCTTATAGCAGTATAAAAGGCTACCAAATACCAGAATAACTTTTGCAATAAATAATTAACAAATTTTTTATTCATAATTTGCCGCCTTCTTTTTTGTTTTTATAAAAGCCAAACTATCCCTTCTAAATAATATTTAAACATAATTAATTTGCAAAGTCTTTGCCTTTTTTAATCAGAATTTTATACTTTTTTGTCTTCTTTTATATATCATTTATTTCAAATATAAATTATCTTAAGCCCATGATAGGCTAAAGCCAAGTCATGGGCTTGATGATATTTAGCTTTATAGATCCCATTTTCTCATTATAACCGGCACATCTGATAGTAGCTTCTTGGTATACTCGTGTTTCGGGTTCTCTACCACCTCATCTGCTGTACCCTGCTCTACTATCTCCCCTCTATTCATCACAAGCAATCTATCGCTTGTATAATATGCTAACCCTATATCATGGGTTATGAATATTATTGT
>JBGGOQ010000015.1 GCA_041320695.1 Caldicellulosiruptoraceae bacterium PP1
GATATATTATTTAAAATACCCTCATAGCAGGGTTTTATTTTAACCCTGCTTGTTTGAGGATATTGTTTAGTGTTCCTGGTTTTAGGTCTTTATTGTGGTAGGGGATTACAGGTCTTCCTGGTTTACTTGGATGCTTCAGGATGTAATGTGAACCTTGTATTCTATCTATGTACCATCCTTCAGCTTTCAAAATTTTTATTAACTCCTTTGGTTTCATGTTGTCCCCTCCTAACAATTATATAATAACACGTATAAATACGTATGTCAATAGGTTTTATAAAAAACAATGGGGTTTAGGGATTCTTTATTTTTTGACATGCGGAGTATTTTTTATAGGCTGGATATATGATACAGTTATTTAATACATTGAGAGAAGAAAACAGCTTAGTATAGGTCGTGGAGTGGTTGGAACGTTGCTTTTTAATCCTATTGCTGGAGCTGTTGGAGCTGTTACAAGCAAAAAACATTATGGATATGTGAAATGTTTAAAATGTGGTCATATGTGGCGAATAAGCTAAGAGCCTTTTAAAGGCTCTTATTTTTATGCTTAAAGAGGTGAGGTGAGGTGGCGAAAGGTAAATATCAGGAGTGGCTAACAAAAGAAGGACTTTTGAAATTGGAAGGTTGGGCCAAAGATGGCCTAACTGATGAGCAGATCGCAAGAATATGAGAATAAGCCTATCAACACTTTATGAATGGAAAAACAAGTTTTCGGAGATTTCGGAGTCCCTAAAAAAGGGCAAAGAAGTAGTTGACAGAGAAGTGGAAAATGCGTTATTGAAAGCAACCTTGGGATATGAATACGAGGAGGAAATTGTAAACAATAAGGGACAAATAGTCAGGGTAAAGAAACATGCTAAGCCAGACATAACAGCGATAATATTCTGGTTGAAGAATAGAAAACCAGATACTTGGCACGACAAGCAAGAATTCAACATCAAGAGTAATATCGGTGTTCAGATAATAGACGATATAGGCAGTGATAGCGATGACAACTCAACTGAAGCAGATTAAAATATCCGAAGTCATTACACCGGCTTTCTATGATTTTTGGCGTGTGTCAAATGCTGAAAAGTATCTGCGATATGTGTTGAAAGGTGGGCGTGGTTCAGGAAAATCAACGCATATTGCATTTAGAATTGTATATGAGGTGTAGATTTTGCCAAGGTAGACAAACAAGCCTTAGAAAAGGTGTTGAAAGAACCTTGGAGTGGAGAAAATTATAGCCAAAGAATTTGGGATAACAGAGATAAACTTGTCCAAGAACTGCAAACAAATTTGATGCAGGCATTTATTCGGGGAGATAGCATCGAACAAACAACAAAGATGCTGCAAGAGAGAATGAATGTATCATATTCCAAAGCAGTGCGAATTGTTAGAACAGAAACAAGTTATATTGCTAACCAAGCAACATTTGACAGCTATCAAGCCAGTGGGATAGTGAAAAAATATGAGTATTTGGCAACGCTTGATGACAGAACAAGTGAAATATGCCGCTCTATGGACGGAAAAGTGTTTAAGCTCACTGAAGCAATGGTAGGAATTAATTTTCCACCACTGCATCCGCATTGCAGGTCAACTGTTGTGCCATATTTTGATGATGAAGAAAATGTTGGCGAAAGAATTGCACGGGACAACAAAGGTAAAACTTATTATGTCCCAGCAGACATGACATATGAAGAGTGGTATAATAAACATATAAAACCTCAAACTTTACCTAAAAACATTGGCTTTAGAAAATTCATACTTACCTAAAGCGTTGATGGCTGATGGAGAGTTAAATATTTGGATTCCTGCTAATGCTATAATTGAAGATGTGCATGTAATAGCGGGTAAAGGAGTGGCTAAAGAATTAAAAGCAGCTAAAGCTCTAACAGAGAAATATGGTGGACAGCCAGAAGAGTGGCAAAAAGTTGTTGGGAGAGTAAAATCTGCAAGGTATGAATTTGATATTCACTGGTATCAAATAGGAGATAAAACATACGACTACAAAGTAAAAAGCTACAAGGAAAGGAGATCAAAGAATGAAGGTTAGATATGTTGGAGAGAGTTTTGGAGTTGACGGGTTAACAAATGGAAAGGTTTATGAGTGTCTTGGGGTTGAAGGACCGTTTTTAAGAATTATTGATGATTCAGGTGAAGATTATCTTTATTCGGCCAAAAGACCTGCTCCTATGGATCCTGATACTGGGCAAGGTGGAAAATGGGAAATTGTTGAAGATGATGAAAAAGGAACATTGAAAAAAGCAATATATGGATGAAAAGCACTCTCACAGTATTGAGAGTGCTTTTTTATATCGCCTTTTTGGTATTGCAGGCGTAAAAGAACAAGACATCACCGGACGCGACCGGGTTAAAAAGCGAAGATGAAAAATTAAGGGAGGTTTTCAAAGATGGATGAACTAAAAAAACTTTTAAGCAGCTTTGGACTTGCGACAGAACAAATTGAACAGGCTATGGGGGTGGTTAAAGAAACCTATAAGGATTACATTCCAAAATATAGATTTGATGAGATAAATGAAGCGAAGAAACAATTAGAAGTGCAGCTTCAAGAGAGAGATAAGCAGTTAGCAGAACTGAAAAAAGCAGTTGGCGAAAATGAGGAATTACGGAAACAAATTGAGGAATTGCAGAAAGCAAACAAAGCACAAATAGAAGAGTATCAAAATAAAATTCGCGATATGGCTGTTACAACGGCAATCAAATTGGCTGTAGCAGGACAGGCCCATGACCCAGACCTTATTGTAACGCTTTTAGATAAGAGCAAAATTGAGCTTGATGACAACGGTAATATAAAGAGTGGGCTTGAGGACCAATTAAAAACTATTAAGAAGCAAAAACCATTTTTATTTGTTTCTGAAGAACCGAAAAATCAAAATACACCAACTATTACCTTTAAAGGTGCAACTCCAGCGTTTCAATCCCTTATAGGTAGGCTAAAAACAAATAAAGAGTTTTTGGATTTATATAATGAATATTGTTTCAATCCCTTAGAGGTAGGCTAAAAACCTCAATTCGCATACGAAATTAAACAAGCAGTCAATGTTTCAATCCCTTAGAGGTAGGCTAAAAACGAGTTAGACGTTGATTTGTTTATTGATGACGCACCAAAGTTTCAATCCCTTAGAGGTAGGCTAAAAACATTAAAAAATGTAGTATTATCAAGGCATTTATATATTGTTTCAATCCCTTAGAGGTAGGCTAAAAACGTATCAAGGGTTTGAAGGATTAATGAAAATTGTTCGTTTCAATCCCTTAGAGGTAGGCTAAAAACATGTGTTAGCTTTGGCATTTCCTGCAGGTGTGTCAGGTTTCAATCCCTTAGAGGTAGGCTAAAAACGATAATAGATGAAGCAGGTATAATATTCAATTCCCGGTTTCAATCCCTTAGAGGTAGGCTAAAAACCATACAATAAAGCCCTTTTTTGATTTTCTGGTAATTGTTCGTTTCAATCCCTTAGAGGTAGGCTAAAAACCTTTTTATAACTTTTTTTATCATACCCTCATCACCATGTTTCAATCCCTTAGAGGTAGGCTAAAAACCGGGATTATTTATATTATTATTAATGCTAGACACAGGTTTCAATCCCTTAGAGGTAGGCTAAAAACGGGTTTAGAAAGGAGTGATAAAAGATGACAAAAGCGTTTCAATCCCTTAGAGGTAGGCTAAAAACTTTGTTGTGCCAGGCTCTAATCGTGGCCCTGTATATGTTTCAATCCCTTAGAGGTAGGCTAAAAACTTTTATTAATGTGTAATCAGTGCCATCAGTCATTAGTTTCAATCCCTTAGAGGTAGGCTAAAAACTTTCTTCAGTTCTTCTTTTTACCTTTTCTATTATTTGTTTCAATCCCTTAGAGGTAGGCTAAAAACTTGATATAGATCTCATTGAATACTGCGTCGAATGGGTTTCAATCCCTTAGAGGTAGGCTAAAAACCCTCTGATAGCCACCATGACAGCCAAGATACAAATTTGAAGTTTCAATCCCTTAGAGGTAGGCTAAAAACAAGTGTTCCAAACGCTGTGCTGATTGTGCCAACCGCTGGTTTCAATCCCTTAGAGGTAGGCTAAAAACAATCGTGGGAAATTGCGTGGCTTTCCAACTGGTTAGTTTCAATCCCTTAGAGGTAGGCTAAAAACACTATACTCTAAGTTACATCGTGCAGGACAAAGTCCCGTTTCAATCCCTTAGAGGTAGGCTAAAAACTAAACCAAATTCCCTTGTTCCCATAGCCCTGTGAGTGTTTCAATCCCTTAGAGGTAGGCTAAAAACAAAATAACCAGTAAGCTCAGCAATCAAATCTTTATTAGTGTGTTTCAATCCCTTAGAGGTAGGCTAAAAACTGAATATTTAAAAAACTACATGATTAAAAACAAAAGTTTCAATCCCTTAGAGGTAGGCTAAAAACGAGCAATTCCCAGATTTTGGTAAAAGAACGGGTTGTAGTTTCAATCCCTTAGAGGTAGGCTAAAAACTCTATTGCAAAACATGATATGTATAAATTAAACAGGTTTCAATCCCTTAGAGGTAGGCTAAAAACTATCCTCTTTTTTACGACAAACACACACACTATTGGGTTTCAATCCCTTAGAGGTAGGCTAAAAACAAACATAAAAATTAGAAAAAATAACAGATTCAAATAGTTTCAATCCCTTAGAGGTAGGCTAAAAACAAAATCCAAATTTAAATAAGGTGGTGCAAACAATGTTGTTTCAATCCCTTAGAGGTAGGCTAAAAACAGGGTGCATGAATAATGGCCATACTCAAAATCACTGTGTTTCAATCCCTTAGAGGTAGGCTAAAAACACGTGGAGGGCTTGATATATCTACAGCATATATATACATTAGGCATTTTGTAAAAAACCTGTAATAATTAGATTTTACCACTTATTATAGTCTTGTCAAGTATTTGAAGGTAAAAAAATTTTCCCGTCGACCTCCAGGGATTTTTACATTATCTTAGGTCGACGGGATTTTTTCATTAGCTTTTTTATATTTATACGCAATGAGTATTATAATAATTCATTATAATATTCTTATTTATTCTTTAGTATCAATTATTCTAAACATTCCAAAACCCATGCTGTTTTTTGAACCTAATCCACTATAGTAAGCTATTTGTATTGTATCTGGTGTTGATGAAATTTCATATCTCCCAATCCAGCCTTTTATAATAATATCTCCAAACATTTGTATTTTCATGAATTTTTCACTTTGTAAAAACTGAGGTGTAATTTTAATGTTGTAATCCTCATTGTTATTATTTAAAATATTCATTTTTATTTTAATGTTATTATTGATATACTTTTCAAAATCTGCATCAAAAGGAGATATAAATATTGTCTTTTTTTCTTTTGTTTTATATGTTACCAAAGGAGTCATCATCTCTATTATATGAGTTGTGTTAAATTGTTCTCTTACTTCAAATTCCATATCACTAAGAAATAAATTATTATTATCCAATAATATATTTTTATGATTTTTCAATATACCTTTTGCAACTGATTCTATAAAGTATTTTACAGGTGAGGATATTATTAACTTTATTGTTTTGGTAAATTTAATATTGTTATTAATTTTATCAATTTGGTATTGTCCCATTATTTTAGAAAATGTAAATAGCTTAAGACTTTTATTATTATAATTAAATCCATTTGTTTTCAATTGGTAGTAAAATTTTTTATCATCTATATAATAATAGATCATATCTTGCAAACATTTATTGTAGTGAATAGGAAGAACAATATCATCTTTACTTTTTAAAACTAAATGTAATCTCATTTATGATAACCTCAATATTTGGACTTTAATAATCTATGGCACCATCCGAATATATAATGGATTTCATCAAATGATAGATTTTCTAATTCTTTATTCATAATTTTATATTTGTTGTTAAATCTTTTTATTTCAAGTATATTATCAATAAAATATATAAAATCATTTTTAGCTCTATTGTTACCACCAATTATATCTATATTTTTTTGTCTACAAAGCATAATAGTATTTAAAAACTTATCCAATTTTTCTTCATCATTACATGACTTTTTTGCTGTTATAAGAAATTTTAGAATGGTGCTGAATACTGTTTCACTTTTTAAATTTTCTCTAAAGGCTTTATATATATTTTTCGAAATATCTATAAGTTCCTTTTTATCTTTCATTATCAATAATTGCACCTCTTCATAATTTATTTAAGAGATTCTGTATTTTAATTTATTTTTAGTATTTCTTTTAAAATTTTAATATTATCTTGTATTTTATTATCGTTTATTTTTTCATAATCAATTGCTTTTTTTATAAAGTAATCATTGTCGCATAGTATTTCAATACTTCCAAGATAATGATTTTTCCCATATCCTATTTTAAGTTTTATACCACTTAAGCCTAATGAAAAACATAATAATTTTAATTCCAAATCAGATAAATTATAATAATCGATAGTCCCTTCAAATTCAGAATTAGGTGTTATTGCTTCAATTGCTATGTCTCCTTTATTATAACAATTAACTTTTCCATGGGTATAAACTTTATATCCTTTAAACTTACCATTTTCATAATAATATTCACTTTTTGTATTAGGTGAATATGAACTTGCTATATTTATTATTTCAGCTTGTCCTTTAATTAATTTAAAATCACTAAACATAACCTTGCTTTTTTTACCTTTTGACCCAAAAATATCGCAAATAATACAATTATGATTATTAACATTTTTACCTTCAGGCAAAAAATCAATATGTTCTTTATCTATTACGTTGATACAACTATATGAAACCATTTCTGCTATGCTTCTTATGCATCCTTTTAATGAAGTGCCTGGAATTGTAGGTATATCCTTTACTTTATAAAAACCTTTATATATAACCTGATTATCATTTTCATAAAAACCTGAACTAATATGAATATGTGTAATTGTTTTTATTTTTAATTTTATTCTATCTCTGTTCGGATAATTTTTTTCATAATAAGGTTTTGTTTTTAGAAATGGAATAAAACTATAGGTTGGGTTCATTTTGTAGGTCATCCTTTCTAAATTCGCTATCATCCAATTTATACTTTCCCACTATTCCTTTTATTTTTTGCATATCATTGATTTCTTTTTCACAATAAAAGTCATTATTTATATAACCATTTATTTGTCTTTTATAATATTTAATCTTTAATGAAACATTTTCAACTTTCATTCTGCCAAAACCTTTTGAAGTTAATCCTCCAAATGTTACAAAACCATCATTTATATCATCCAATATTTTTATCAAAAGATGAACTTGCCAATTGAAAAAGTTTATTAATTTAATTTTGCATGGAAACTCAGCATATTCAACATATTCAAAATTATTGAGTCCTTTTTGTTTTGCAGCTCCACTTATTCTATCAATGGGTGTTGAACTTCTGACATTTATAATAAAATTTTCGTTTGCAACTGAGTCATCAAATAAAATACGGCTTTTTAATAAGGTAGAACCAAATAATTTACACGTTGGACAAAGCTTGTGGTAGATATCATAAACAGTTAAAGGTTTTTTATCTTTATTTTTGTTTTGTAACGTATTTATTTGTTGTGCACATGAGTAACTTAATACATTACAACTATTAGGTAAAATTCTTTCTGCATATGATCTAAAAACACCCTTCATACTTGTTCCCGGTAATATAGGTATTCTCTTATTATTTCTGTTTATGTGAATATAAGTTGCATCTTCTGCTGTTGGGTCAATTACATCATTTTGATATTTTATAAAGAGTGGACTTTCTGTTTTAAGCATAAATTCAATATAAGCTTCACTAAATAATTTTCTAAACATTATAAGCCCACCTCATTTCTTCTGTAAATCCATTAATTAAATATTTTTCAACATTGCTGCTATCAATTTTATAAATTTCTACATTTTTTAATTTTATAGTTCCAAGTCCTCTTGATGTTTTCCCACCAATTAATATTTCTTGGTTCTTTAATGCATTAATAATTAATTTTATTACAGGCTGATATTTTTCTTCGAGATTTTCAAAAGTAATA
The DNA here is from genome assembly GCA_041320695.1 of Caldicellulosiruptoraceae bacterium PP1. NCBI lineage: Bacteria > Bacillati > Bacillota > Caldicellulosiruptorales > Caldicellulosiruptoraceae > Caldicellulosiruptoraceae bacterium PP1. The sequence goes on from JBGGOQ010000015.1 coordinate 8,021, forward strand.
TATAAATCAAAAATTGCACCAGGTTCAAGCACTTCAAAATCATATTTTTTATTTCTACTTGCTGTTAAAGTATCTCTATCTATTGCAACACCATCTCTTTTTGTAATAAAATACTTATCACTTTTCAACTTTAAATCTCTGATATATATCTTTGAAGCCATATTTTCAGAACCAAAAATCTTACAAGTATCACATAGCAAATTGTATAAACTATCAAAATAAACTTTTGAATCCTTTTCTCGCAAGTTTTTAATTTTTTCTTTATTAATAGATGAACAAGAATATTCAGACGTAACAGAACAACTTCTAAATCCATTTATCCCTGTGCTAAAAATACTTTCTATATATGATCTTAATACTCCTTTAAATGAACTACCTGGAATAAAAGGTTTTAAATCCGAGGCATATCTAATAATGCTATTATCTACTTCAATTGGGTCAAAATTATCTTTATTTGAACCTATATGTATAGGTGCTGTATTTTCTATTTCACCTATTAATATATATTTATTAATAAATTTAGAAAAATCCATTAAGTCTCTTCCCCCTTGCTTTTTATTTTATTACTCCATATAATCTCCAATAAAGATACCCAAGGAATTTAGCTGCATACTTTATTGTTTGTTTTTCATCACCATTACAATCTTTATATATTTCGTCAATAACACAATTAATATATTCGCCTAGTTTCTTTTCTTTATTCTCAACCTTTATTGTGTTATCCCATCCTGAATCTTTTTTAGATGCTTTGTAAAATATATATAATTTTATTTCTTCTATGGATGAGGCATTCAAAATAGCAGTTGCAGTTGAACGAATATTTGTTTTTCCCAAATTTTTAAAACAATTATTATCTGCAATTATATTTACATGTTTAATCAATTTGGATATTATCAATTCATTATTAATCACTATTTACACCTCCAAAATATACTTCATATTTACCATATCCGTTTTCTGTTTCTTGTCCTAATGCATCGTTTGCGACTAAATTGTTGTATATTTCTTCAATTGTTTTTTGGCTTGATAACACCATTAACGTTCCCTTTGAAGCTATTTTCTTAAAAGGTTTTCTTGTTGGGTTACCATTTGATGATGTGTCAAAGCCTCTATAATCATATACTTCTGTATACAGTTTTTCTATATTAAAAATATCAGGTAAATTTATTGCTTCAGAAAACATATTTTTATATTCATCAGTTGAATAATATTTGTTTTGTAGTTTTATATCAAATAAAATATCTGCATTAAATTTAATTGCTAAATAAATATTATTATCAGTAATTTTGTTAATTTGTTTATATTTGTTTGAAAATTCAATTATCTTATTAATATATTCATGTTTGTCATATTTACTCTCATTTTCTTCAATAATACTTATGTTAGCCCATCCATAGCCAGAAGATGTATACTTACCAATCATGATATTAATGCCTTCAATATCTTCTTTTTTTATACCATATATATATCCTTCAAATATATTCCCTTCATCACAAGTTTTTTCAATTGCAACAAGTGTATAAAGATTGTGTATTTTGGAAACTCTTGTATAATTATCTACAGCTGTCCTTGTAATTATCTTTTTTTCTAATTTTTTATATGGTCTACCTTCAAAAATATAACCAGTATATTTTTCTATTCTGTTATTTCCTTGAGGACAAATATTACAAGAATATTGGCCTAATAATGTTTCAAAAAATCCATGGGATGAATTGTTTTTGCATATCATTTGACTTAATGAAGCAACTTTAGTGCCTTTTGGATAAAAGAAAGAAAATTTAATATTATTAAAATTTATGCACATGTTTTGTAGTGAACATTTTTCACATTCTTCTTGATTTTTATATTCAACCCAAAATAATTTTTCATTTTTATTGTTTATATGGCAATTTAGGTATATATACTGAGCAAGTGCTGCTCTAATATAACTTCCTGGAATATAATCAATACTTTCTATAAAATTATTTGCTGCTTTTTTGCCACCAATCAAAACAGGTCCTTTAAACTTAAGTATAGCCTTCATTTATTTGACCTCCTTGAGAAGCACTTTAACACTGCCTAATCCTCTGCTTTTGCTTGAACCAATTCTATCAATCATTTTTATGGCCATTTCAATTTGTTTTTTTAAATGAATTTCATCAGAATCCAAATAAAGTATTATTCTGCCAGAAAATATACCATTCTCAACCATTTCTTGGGTAAATAATGCTTTATTTCTTACAGCTCTTCTGTATCTATCAATAGCAATACTTGCTTTGGTGCTTACTACCGGAGTTCCTAAGCTATCATCTTTTTCAAAGTTTAAATCTTCAAAGAATATTCTTGAAGGCATATTCCCTTGAGAACCAAATATTTTGCACACATTACATCTACATAAACCATTTGCTGATTCTATATGACCTTTCTCAAATAAGTATGAATAATAGTATCTCACTAATCCTTTAATTGTTGAAGCAGGTATATATGGGTAACCACTGTTGTTTCTAATAATTTTATTACTAATACCTTCTTCTTTCCCTGCACCAAAACATATTGAAAATGGCGTTAACACTTGCAAAGTAATTTTATATGTTATTTTTTCCAAACTAATCACCACCTCAAATTCATACATATTCCCAAAAGTCCAATATTTCTGCCCATGGAGAAAAATATTTATTGTTTTTTAAATGATAAATTACACCACATTTATATTCAAAATTATCGTTTATTTTTTCTTTTATATTTCTTTCTATATACTCAACTTCCTGTCTATCTCTTGCTTTATGGTAAAGATAAAAAATCTGAAATTCTTCTTTTTGCATATTTTTATATGCTTCATTAAATGTGAATATTTTACTTTTGTTTATTTTGTTATCTTTCTTCATTTTATTTAATAAATCTATAAAATTATCAAGATTATTTATTTCACATGGAAAATAAAAATTTTCATTTTCAATATCATTTTCTATAAAATATCCATCTTTTAATACAAAAGCATGTATTGTACCAACATTATTATTTTCTTTAGAGAATTTCTTAGCGATTTTCAGTAACTTTTGTGCTATTGATAGACCAGAAACAATTGGTGTTTTAGATTTTGTAATTAAAATTCCAACAGACATTGTAATACTTTTATTAAAACTTTCATCATAACTTTTTATTATTTCTGATGCAATTTTAAAAGCAATTTTAGCATCAACTATTATAAAAATATCATCGCCACCTAATGCTACTACCTCAAACTTTACATTATCTCCACCATATTTATTTATAGCCTGATAAACACTTTTTTTTGTTATTTGGTCTGTTTTTCGGCTGAAATACATCATTTCAAAAATATTATTAATATGCATTACTACATTTCCCATATTATTACCATCACCATATATGATAGCAATATAGTCACTTATATCCTCAAGACTTTCAAAATCAGCTGCATAAGACTTAGTTATCATTTCGTATTCTTCTTTAAAATTATCCCTTATTTCACTTCCTACTTTGTATTTTAAATAGCATACAGAGCAAAGTTTATTTTCCTCATCAAAGTTTTGGATAAAGAATTTAGATGTTCTATTATTGCAGCTTGTACAAGTTTCTTTATTAAAAGTAATATTTGTATTATTATAAATATTAATTTTTTTATTGTTTATTTCTATATTTATATCTTTTGGTATATCATATTCTGAAGGAAAAAATTTAAATTGTTTTCTCTGCTCAAGAACTTGATTTATTTTGTTAGACACACATTTATAATTAAACAATAAGTCATATAAACTAAATTGAGAATATTCAAATGCAAAATTACACCCTAAGAGTATATTTTGATATTCTTCTTCAATATCTTTGCAAAAACTTTTTCCACATCCAGATGGTAAAACTATAATAATATTCCCTCCACCTGAATACAAAATACATTCTGAAATATAATCTTTTGCTACCATTTTTTGAGTAACATAAATGTTTGCATAATCAATTAATGCACTTGCACCACGAATCTCTTTAAGCTTGTTTGTTTCTAAGAAATATTTTTTTATCTTGTATATAGAACCTTTTATAACATCTACGTTAATATCAGACAGCAAATTTAAATAATTATTTTTATTTTCTTTAATAATATCAAATAACAATTCTTTTATTTTATCTTGATTAGAACTAAAAAATTTTAGATACGCATCTTTTCTAAAATTTTGTTTATTCATATGAGCATTATTATACTCAAAAAGGTACTTTAATAGGACATAAACTCTTGATATGTCATAAACAGAATAATTTGCTACAAAATTTGAATTAATGAAAGCATAAACTTTATCTTCATATTTTTTTACAACATCTATTGGGTCAATATCATTTTTATTTATTTCTAATATTATTTTTTCTATTTCCTCTCTATTTAAATATTCTGCATCTTTTGGATACAAGTTATTTTTTATATTTTGAGACAAATATACCACCTCTTTTGTTTTTAATTTTATGATATCTTTATATCTATATATATAAATTGAATATAATATACATTATTCTACATAAAAGTAAATAATCCTTCTTTTTCTAAAAAATATATAAAAATTATTGCAATAATTTGATATAGATAATAATAGATATTAATTTTTAGATGTAAATCCCTTAAAGATATGCTAAAAACAAGAGGTGCTTATTTTTGGAATCCTCCAGGAAATGCACTGTTTAAATCCCTTAGAGGTAGGCTAAAAACATATCAAATCCAACTGAGCAGGCTGTTATAAATTTGTTTCAATCCCTTAGAGGTAGGCTAAAAACGAAAATCAAAGAGCCATTGCAATGCGACGTTGCAAGTTTCAATCCCTTAGAGGTAGGCTAAAAACCCCAGTATTGTGAATTCCACGGGTCATAGCCTATCCAGTTTCAATCCCTTAGAGGTAGGCTAAAAACCGATACAGGAGGTATACGAAGGGGACGACATACTTTGTTTCAATCCCTTAGAGGTAGGCTAAAAACGCTATACGTGATGTTGCAAGAGCATTAGAAATGCCTTGTTTCAATCCCTTAGAGGTAGGCTAAAAACATAAATATGTACTACAGCAACAACATTTAAATTTAAATGTTTCAATCCCTTAGAGGTAGGCTAAAAACAAGTAGAAGGAGTCGATCCGTTTCCACAAGGACGGGTTTCAATCCCTTAGAGGTAGGCTAAAAACTATGTAATAATTTATGTATTCTTTTAAATTCATTTTTGTTTCAATCCCTTAGAGGTAGGCTAAAAACATAATGGTGTGCCACCTGCTCATGTTGCGAGAATATGTTTCAATCCCTTAGAGGTAGGCTAAAAACGTAAACAGTGATGTTGTTACAAGCGGTTTTAAGCTGTTTCAATCCCTTAGAGGTAGGCTAAAAACTGGGATTAAGAGATATACCGGGATTAATAGGGAAAATGTTTCAATCCCTTAGAGGTAGGCTAAAAACCTATGAAGTCCGTACTTCTATAGGTGAGGGGCGGACGTTTCAATCCCTTAGAGGTAGGCTAAAAACTTATTTTGCTTTACAATATCAATGATTACTTCATTGAGTTTCAATCCCTTAGAGGTAGGCTAAAAACATTTGTATTACTTTATAATGGATTAAGGGGTGAAGAACTGTTTCAATCCCTTAGAGGTAGGCTAAAAACCGTTCACTTACAATTTTAGGATGCACTCCTTGTTGCAGGTTTCAATCCCTTAGAGGTAGGCTAAAAACTGCATTGTTTCTACTTGCCTCTGCTGTCCTCGCTTGAGTTTCAATCCCTTAGAGGTAGGCTAAAAACAAGACTAAAAATACAATAATGCTGATAATGAATTTGTGTTTCAATCCCTTAGAGGTAGGCTAAAAACTATAAAAAAGTTTGTCAAGAAAATTTTTCAGTTTCCTGTTTCAATCCCTTAGAGGTAGGCTAAAAACCTAAATGCAAAAGACATTTTGTCTATATCCCCACGTTGTTTCAATCCCTTAGAGGTAGGCTAAAAACTTAACACCTCCAAATTTATATTTGTACATTACACAGGGTTTCAATCCCTTAGAGGTAGGCTAAAAACTTTCCCGCCTCCCTCCCTTCGTGCGGTGTGGTGTGTGTTTCAATCCCTTAGAGGTAGGCTAAAAACAAAAAAATCATTATAATAATAATTGTAAAGATTAAAAGTTTCAATCCCTTAGAGGTAGGCTAAAAACTTATTTTAGGATTCCTTTGTGTTTTAAAATTATATATGTTTCAATCCCTTAGAGGTAGGCTAAAAACCTATATTGAGAGAATTACTAATCGTTCAATAGTGTGTTTCAATCCCTTAGAGGTAGGCTAAAAACACGTGGAAAGCTTATAAAATCCATAACATATATATACATTAGGCATTTTGTAAAAAACCTGTAATAATTAAATTTTATCACTTATTATAGTCTTGTCAAGTAATTGGGGATAAAAAAATTTTCCCGTCGACCTCCTGGGATTTTTACATTATCTTAGGTCGACGGGAATTTTTTTATTGGCTTTTTTATATTATTTCATAATTTCTGTTATAACTATACATTATTATTTTTTATTTTTATTTGGTACTTCTATTGTTCCAAATATTTTAAGCCTTTTAAGGCTTAAGTCGTAGGATTACTGTTTCATCCACCAGTACTGCCAATATCAGCTGTAACTTTCAATGTTCACAGGCGTTAATTTAGGCAGTTCATGCCCTATTTTTAGCATCATTACTCATGACTAAAATTACGAGCGTATAGTCGATATTTTATCAAAGAATATATTTGTATTACATATTACTTAATTATTACCCTTACCTATAAAGTTTTAAAGAAACCTTCTGAAATATGTGCCATTAACCATACTTGCCTTTTGCAAATTAAATAAGATTGAAAAAGGCTACCTGTTATATTTACCATATTGCCAATACTCCTTTTGTTATAAAACCTGTATTTTTATCATAATAATCATTTAATTGATTTTGACTCACAAACTGGATATTATTAACAATTGGTGGTAAATTGGTTACTGTTTTTGGTATTGATATAACGTATTTATAAAACTCTGCCTTTATTTTGTTAAATTTATTTTTTCTTTCGAACCTATCTTCAATTGATAAGATTTGTTCATATTCGCTCCATAAACTTAATGCAAAATCATCTAAACATATAAATGTATCAATTTTATAAAACTGGTCATCTATTAATTTAAAATCTGAAATTGTTTTTTGATCTTCACTTTCATATACTAAAGAAAAAATAGATCTTATTATACTTGAAGATTCCATTCCATCATCTAAACTATTTTCAAAAACCCCTCTTAGTTTGGTTTCTTGATAATATCTATCAATTATTTCAAGAAATTTATTTTCTGGTATAATACCACCTTCATATTCTAATAGAATTCTTTTTGTAATATCTAATAAAGTAGAGTCATATATTTTGGCTGCATAAAGCTTTCCATTATCATCTACTAAACTAACTATATTCATTAAACCCATTTGATTATTTGCATTTCTATTGCATCTCCCAGCAGATTGATTAATACTATCAAGAGGGCTTAGATCTCTATAAACAATATCGAAGTCAACATCTACACCTGCTTCAATTAATTGAGTTGAAATTACCACCTGATACCTTTTTTCTTTAATTTGTTCAATTCTCTCAAATCTTTGTTTTGGAATAACATGTGTTGATAAAAAGCATATATCTAAATCAGGATATATGTTCTTAAATATTTCATAAAATCTTTTGGCTTGTTCAATTGTATTTAATATTATTAAATAGATTTTGTGTTTTTCTATCTTTATTTCATTTGCAAAATGCTCTAAAGTCTTATTATTTTTAATATCAACTTTTAAGCTAACTCTGTTTAATGAAGAAAAATATTTATTCCTATCATTTAAGTAAAATAGTTTATCTCTTTCAAATATCAATGGTTCAGTAGCAGTTGAGAAGATAATATATGAATTAAATTTTTCTAAAAGCTCTGTAAGTATATATTTAATAAGAAGCCAATATTTAGGTGGTATAGCCTGAACTTCATCAATAATTATTATTGAATTACATAATTTATGAAACTTTTTTAATGCTGAGTTTTTGTTTGATAACATTGTATAAAATAGTTGTAGAAATGTAGTAATAATAATATTCGAGTTCCAACTCTCTATCAAAAGTTTTGCTTTGTCATCATCAAATATATCTTCAGTATTCTTTGAATAACTAAAAATATAATCTGAAAGATGATGATGTTTAAGAATGATATTTGATGTTGCATCAATATCTGAACTTTTTAATACATTTTCTATTACATTGTAGTTTTGTTCAATAATACTTAAAAAAGGGAGTGAATATATTATAGTTGGATAAATCCCATACTCATTGTAGAATTTTTCCCTAAGTTTAAGTGCAAAAGAAAATGATGCTAAAGTTTTCCCTAATCCTGTAGGTAAATTTATAGAATATATTTTCTTATTTAAATCAATGTCTTTTGAGTTTATTTCTTCATAAGCCTTTTGTCTTAGAATATTGATTGAATTATTAGAAGAATCTTTAAGAATAATTTTTTTGTTTTTATAAATATCTACAGCATTTGATGTAATTGAAATACTTTTGTTTAGTACTTTATCAAGATTTTCTTTCCCTACACCTGCGTCCAGCTTGTCTGCATCTATTAAAAGTGAAAATAAAAAGTTAATCTTTAAATACCAGTCAAAAATTTCTTCTTCATCTAAATTTTCTTTTAATCTTCTTTTTCTTAATATTCTTTTAAATTGTTTTAACTCATTATCAATAGTATCTATCCAGTTTGAAATTAAACTTTTATTTAATTTTAAGGGATATCCTGCCCTCAGTAAATGCTCACTTAGTATTATAAATTTATTATCATCAATAGAATTAAGTTGCTTTATTAATAATTCTTTATCTTCTTGCAAAAAAATACAATTTTCCATCAAATCTTTTAAATCTGAATGGTGATTTTTGACTGCAATAAAAGAAAAAAATGCCTCTTCATCAGAAAGCCCTGATTCTTTACATGCATAATATGAACAAATGGATGATAGAAGTGAATGGCTCCTATCATCCTTTGATATACCTTTTTCTTTGTTTAAATATCTCTGAAAATATGATGTAGCTTTACCGATATCATGGGATAATGATGTTATTATGCAAAGCTTTTCAATGTTATAATTATCTAAATTTAATTTTTTTGTTTTTAAAAGATCTATTGATAAATTACAAACATTTATTAAATGTTCTTCGAGAGGTTTCCCTGGATGAGAAAATAAGTTAGAAAAAGATAATGTTGTCTCCATTTTCTACCTCCCAGTATTTTTGAGCTAAACATTTTATAGCTTGTCCCTTGGGTTCGTATAAATAAAAGTCATACTTTTCAATCTCTCTTTTACTATTCATAATTGTAGGAAGCATTTCTTTTATATACGATTTATCATTCTCTATCTTAAGCCATCTGTTAGTAGTATCAATATGTGAGATGTTTATTGGTGAATCAATATCAACTTCTAATTTAGAATTAATCTCTTTTGCTTCAAATAATCCAACATATTTAAAATTTGCAATAAGCTCGCTTAAACCCATTGACAATGTATAATAACTATTATGGTTTTTTATGCTATTATTTAGCTGCGTGAAAAAAGGTTCATCGCAGGAAATATATAATCTATAATAAGGATTTTTCAAAAATTCAAAATTAACTTGTGTTCTTGGCTCATGGCTTTTTTTCTTAACTGGTATCCAAAAGTTATCTTTTGTATTTATTAGGTTAATACCCATTCTTATTTTTTTAATAGGGTTAATAATCTTAACAGACGCTTTGAAATTTAACTTATTTAGCTCATCAATATAAACGTTTTTATCTAATCCAGATATTGCTCCAATCATGCCTTTTATTGTAGGTAACGGTGGAAATGAAAATGTTAATGGTGATGAAGTAGTATAATACTTTCCAAAGTATCCATAGTCTGACCATATATCAAACAATATAATTTTCATGGCTTTTCGCCCCTTTAAAACTTGAGTAAATTAACTTTAACATATTTATCTAATTGATTTAAATTATATTCATTCCCTTCATTTAATATTGATAACCTATCATCAATAGCATAGTTAATTTCTTTTATTTTATCTTTGTTTTCAATTATAACAGATATTAACTGTGTTAAGTCTAATTTAAAATCAGAAACATCTCTTATTTCTTGGTCTATTTTATTGCTTATTAATTTAATTCTTTTATCAATATCTCCTAAATGATATATACCTTGGTTATATACAATTTCTAATAATAGCCTTGGCATTTGGCCAACCTTTGAACGAGATAATAAGTTTTTAGTGCCATTCCACAATGCTTCAAATAAATATCCAATCTCTGTTCTTGTTAGATTAATATCTTGATTTTTTGCAGCATTTTCATTAATCACTCCATAAAAAGCTATACATGAATATGGAAGAATATATTGTTCTGTAAATGTTCCCTGTTCATTTCCTTCCTTCGAAGGCATTACTGTTGTTCCTTTTATATATTTAGCTTCAACTTTATGAAGTGATCTTCCAAACTTAAATTGAACAGGACCTGTTAACACAAGAGTTTTGTCTTTAACAGCAATGGTTGCACCAAACAGTTTAACATCAATACACTCTTTTACTTTTTCAGGTTCGTTTGAAAAATCTTCAAGCCTTTCATCTCTTGTTCTTAGCTTTCCATCTGTATTTCGTGTTTCTGCTATAAATACTGGTAAACCTTTATAGTCGCTCCAATAATCTCTACATGTTCTTTTGAGTCTTACATCTGTAACAATATTTTGTCCTGTTTCTTCATCTACCCTTGGTTTGTTTTCATCAAAAGGGTCTCCATTTGGATTAGAATCTTTGCAATCATAAATAAATAATATTTCGGATCTGTTATTAATAACTTCATTACTCATCTTTAGATACCTCCTCAATTTCTTTTTCATCTTTATAAACAATTTGAGCAATCTCTTTAACCATATTCATGCCAGATGCAAAATAAAAGTTTATTTCATCAATTGGCATATTCCATTTATCTCCTGCTTGAAGTAAATATTTGCTTATTTGATTCGCTATTTCTCTTTTACCTTTGTCAAAGCTGTTATATTCTTCAAACTTATTTTGCACCTTTGGAAGCAGACCAAGAATATCTTGTTGTGTAAGTTTAAGACTTTTTAGGTTTTTTGCAAATGGTGTGCTTTTTCTTTCTTTATATTGTTTATTAAGAAGCATTTTAGATAGAACACCTAATAAAAAAATACCTCTTTTGGCATAACTATTAAATGTATTCCCAAACGATGAGAAGAACGCATTAAATAAACTATTATCATTCATTTTATAATCCCTCCATTCAATTAAATTTAAGAAATCAAAAAATAATAAACTCATTAATGCATTTGTAGCTGCAATTTTTATTTTGCAATTATAATTATTAAAGTCAAATCTAATTTTGTTCATCATAAAATTTAATAAAAAATAAAAATCTAATTTAAAGCCTTTGAAAACATTGTTTGTAATCTCCAAGAAATATTTATCAAGGTCTCTTTCCCTTTTATTTTTATCACTCTTTTCAAAGAAGTATCTAACTGCACCAAAATTAAACTTTATATCATCATATTTTAAAAGATTATCTACATGTGTTTTTGCATTGAACAGCATTTTTAAACGTGATGGTAAAACATCTTCTATAAGAAGAAGAATTTTTTCGGCACTGCTTCCACCAGATGATTCTAAAAATAAGATATTTAGTGTTAAAGTATCATTTTCTTCGCTAAGTATCCCAAGTATTTCATTTTCATCGTTTGTTATTCTTTTATTGTTATGACTGTTGATTTTTATATCTTTTCGTCCAGATTTGAAATAGTCTACTATTTCTTGTCTAACAAAATCTTGTCCTATAACAAATGTAGGTATTAATTGATATGATAATCCATAAAACTTAAATGTAAGATTTTTTTCAATAAAGTTTTTTCCCTCTTTTAGGTTAATTGTGCAATCAGGACATATAGGAAAGTTTTTCCAAGAATCCTTTTCATTAAAGCCGTTTCTAATAAAACCTCTTTTATCAATTGTATAAAATTTGTAAGGACTTGCATTTCCAGCATAGATTTGAGGTGAGGTTTGTCCACAAATTGAGCAAACTTTATTGTCAACAGAAAGTTCTGAATTTTTTTGATTTATCCAATTAGACATAATCTTTTTCATAAAATCGAATTGACCAATATATATTTCTTTATCATCATCAATAATAATTTTGATTGTTAATAGCTTTTTCACCTTCTTAGGCATATCTTTTGTAATAGCTATTATTGATTCTTTTAAATTTATTTCGTTATCAGTTAATAATTGGTGTAAAATTTCTAAAAAAGATTTCTCTTGGCTTGTTAATATGTTGCTAAATTCACTTAAGACTTTTTTAAAGTATCCTATTATCTTCATACTTAATGTATCATTTTTATTAGTTATTTCAATTTTAGTTACTTTAGCAGTTGGAGTAAAATTCGGTCCATTTGCAGCAGCTTTTGAAAGTAAATATTTGTTTTTATTTGATGCCAAGCAATCTTCTAATAAAATATCTTTTAGAACTAATTGTTCTTTAATAAAGCTGTTATTTATTGTTATTTCTTCATTTTGATTAAATGTAAATACATTTTTTTGATTATTACTCTGATATTGAAATCTTATTGCAATAACTTTATCAACATCTGGTTCATCTATATAGGATAATATGGTGTCTTTATTTCTTGTTTTCTGCATTTTTCCTAATTCCATAACAGAGGTAATCAATCCATTTCACCCCTTTGATTTTATTTTATAACATTTAAAGTATATACGGTCTCTAATTAATGATTATTTCTATTAATTACAATTATAAAACATATATACATAATTTAAAACCATTTTTTATGCGAAAAAATATTTTTTTACAAAAAAAGTTCTCATCGATAAAAAGGACTTTTCACTATAACATTCGATGGGAGCATTTTATATGATTGTTTTTTGGTTCTATAAAAAATGCACTTTATTCAAATGCCTACTTTGATAAAATATAATTAAAAAACTTATAAGGAGGCATCTGATAAAGTGCATAAATAATTACCCACCCCAACCATTGGCATATAGCCAAATATTAATGTGAACATAAATAACTTTTATCTCATAAAGTTTAGATAAAACTTTATAAGCAACCCTTAATATTTGTTCAAGAATATTAATTTATATTTTCTTTTGAAATCTTTTCAATTTCTTCTATGCTTAAATCTGTCACTTTAGAAATTATGTCCTTTGATATTCCTAATGCTATCATTCTTTTTGCTATTTCTTTTTTCCCTTCTAATTTTCCTTCTAATTTTCCTTGCATGTATTCTTTTGCTTTAGTTTCATCTAATAATCTTGCAACATTTGATACAAACTCACCCATCTTGTTCACTCCCCCTTGCTTAATATTCTTAGCAAGTTCATCAAACTCTGCCTTCTGTTCCTCTAATAGCCTTA